>NZ_JBMXXF010000024.1:0-2774 GCF_053997775.1 Methanopyrus sp. | reverse complement strand
TCCTCGGTCGAGGCTCCCGCGGAGTGAGGAGGCCGAGGAACGCCGGATCGGTGAGGAGGGTCGGTGTTACCGACCGCGGTCCCGGCCGATGCGGAGTGGTCCCGCGGGGAGGACCGCCCGATGACCGACGGGTTACGGTGCCGGAGGCCCCGGAAAGCGGGTGAGGACGCCGAGGGGTGCTGACGGGTAGAATGATGAGTGGCGGCGGAACCCCGATTTAGCCGTCCAGAATAGCATCCGTTGCGGACAATCCTTTCGGGTTTCCCAGCCTTCGGTACCCCGATCACATTTCAACCGATCGGTTTCCCTTCTCGGCCCCGCCTTGCCGGGCTCCAGGGGATCACTCGGGCATCGCAGATTATCGGGACGACCCGGCGTCCCGTGTGACGGGGCCGACCGGTTGATCACGACGGCGCTGCCGCCGGCTTAGGTCACGGGACACCGACCCACGGTCGCCCTCCAGCGCCCACTGCTGCACCCCGCCCGTATACGACCACGGCCGGGTGAGGAATCTGACGGCGAGGGGCGTGGTCTCGGGACCGGTTGAGTCGCAACGCTGGCCGGCTCCCGTCGGGGGTCAGCGTCGCCCCGGAGTCGCCAACGCCGACGACACGGTGAACTGGCGCTGGAACCTCTCGGGCGTGAGCGTCCGGACGGCGGGGTTCCTGGCACCGATCGCGGTGAGCGCGATCCTGGAGTGGCGGTTCGTGATCGTGGTCGACCGGGGTCGCAACGCCGTGACCACGGTTCCCCGGGGCCTGCGCCTGGTGCGCGGAGCGCTGGTTCATCGTGGCCGTCCCGAACGGTCAGGACACCCTCGTGACCGCGTCCGTCCAGGCGATCCCGGGCGTCACGCCGACGCTGGTGAGGGCCCGGGTAAGCGGTCGGATCCTCGCCATGGTAGCCTACCGTGGGCGTTCCGATGCCGGTCATCGGCGCCGGGAGCGACGTCGCTCTCGCGGCACTCCCGATCGGGTCAAAGCTCCGGGTAAGCTCGGCACGGTGAAGGTGGTAACACCCGGTGGGATCGTGGTCTGAGACCCTGTACCGTATCGACACGGACTGGGCCCGGTTCTACGGGGCGGTCGTGGGCAACCGGCCGGTGTTGGTCCCGGCCGAAGGTGCACCCTGTTACGGGCGACCTCCGGGTTCCAACGGTCCGGGTGGACGCCCGATCGAATCCGGACGGTACGATACCGGTCACGGTCCTCAACCCGATTTATGGCGCGCTGAGCGCGCCCCGGTACCTGATCGCGGACCGGTTGTACGAGCCAACCCTCCTGCCGGTGGGGACCCTGATCCGGCGGCTTGCCGGGTGGGGATCAGCGTCGGCGGCGTGACGCTGGGCTCGTTCACCCCGGCCCGGGTCACCGGGACGGTGTCGACCTCGCCGGCCGCCCCGACGGCGGTGGCGAGCGCTACCCTAACGCTGCCCGACGGCACCGTCCTCCGGCTGTCGGAACTCCCGCTCACGGCGCTGATCACCGGGGACGGCGGGCCGGTGGTAATCCCATAGCGCCAGCTACAACCAGGGAACCATCCTTCGGATCCTGCGCGTCGGCGCCTATGAGGTGAGCGGTGGCCGGGTCAAGCGGCTCAAGGTGGTGCTGGCGCTGCCGACCTCGGAACCCACCGCCTAACCGTCGGTCCGTGGGCGCCCGAGAGCGTCGTGGTGCTGCTCCACGGTGGTGGGGGGCAATCCGGGCCCGGTTCACGTACCCGTGCCCGGAGTCGCCTCTCCCACTCTCGGCGCTGGACGCGGTGCCGGTGATCGCCGAGGTGAGTGGGCACGGCCGGTGCCTGCCTACGAACGTGCGGTCGGTGACGGTGCGCGTGGGCGACGCGGTGCTAGTCTGCTGTGCCTGGAGGTCGGACGGGGTACGCGTACCTGCTCTGGCGCGATGGGTACCTGCGCATCGACCTGACCCTCGGCTCTACCGGAATTGGGTCGTCACGCCCGCAGAACCTTCACGGACCGCTGAGTCCAGGGGACAGACCCATGGAACGACCGTCTCCCTGACCGTCCAATCTAGGGGCAGGCGACCGAGACCGGCGCGACCAAGACCGAGGCCAAGGAGCGTCACGGCGCTCGATCCCACCCGGTCATTCAGTCCCAACGGTGTCAACGTCCCGGGGACCTGAGAAGGCTCGTCGGCACCCTAAAGCGGCGGCCGATCCTGGTGCCCTCGGTACCCCGCCCAGGCGCCGTGGGAAGCGCTGAACGCCGGTCCCTGACCTTCGCCAGTCCCCCTCCCTCTACCTTCTTACCTTAATGGGACGGCGCGCCCTCAAGGCCAGCCACAGCGCGCCCAGGATGAACCCCACCGCGCCGGCCCAGTACAGCCGAGCGGGCGGGGAGAACCTCAGCTCCACCGTGGGAGCGTCCGCCCGGATCACCATCGTCCCACCGGGACCGACGAAGATGTCGCCGCCCCGGGCCACCCACGCGGGGAAGTGCTTGACCTTAACCAGCACCCACCGGTGACCGCCCGCGCGTACCGTAACCCGATCCCCCCGCATCCACGCCTTGACCGGATGAGGCAGGGAACCGAACCGCTCCAGCACCTCGGAGAACAGCGCCCGCTCCCGAGGCCCCGGCAGCGGCGGGATCCATGGGCCCGTGTTGAGCAGCGGTGGGTGCAGTCGAGCCGCGACCTCGGGCAGGTCGACCCCGCACACCCGGATCGTTCCCTTCCCCACGCGCACGTCCCGGAACCACCCACCGTCCACCCGGTGCTGGCGCGGCAGCGGCTGCGGGTTCAGCGGCTGGTACT
>NZ_JBMXXF010000023.1:0-8099 GCF_053997775.1 Methanopyrus sp. | reverse complement strand
TCGGCGAGGTTGAGCATGGCCTCCTCGAAGGTGCTGCCCATGTCCATCTCGCGGACGACGATGGAGAACTCCTCGGAGAGGGCGCCGTAGTCGGACTCGGCGACGTTCTTCACGACCTCGAAGACGGAGGAGCCGGCGCGGAGTTCCTCGACCATCTGGCGGAGGGCGTCGGGGAGGTTCTCCTCCATGTCCTTGATGCGGGCGCGTTGGACGATGCGTGGGTAGGCGAGCATGGCGGCGGGAAGGGCGAGGGGGGCGAGGGCGAGGGGGCTGGCGAGGAGTTTGAAGAGGAGGAGGGTGATGGGGAGTCCGAGGAGGAAGTAGAGGAGGGTGGCGGCCGCGTAGAGCTCGTAGGGTACGTTGATGTTGGTGACGCGGAGGAGGTAGTCGCGCTGTTTGAGCTCGTCGAGGTCCATGCGTCGGACGATGAGTTGGGCTAGGGGGACGGCGGCGGGGGCGGCGAGGAGGGCGGCGATGCGGAAGAGGGGTCCGAGGGCCTTGAGCGCGTCGGGTCCCAGGCCGGGGAGCATGTTGGGCCCCGCCCGTTAGACCTTGGGTTCCATGGCCTTGAACAGGTACAGGAACATGCCGCCCGTCATGCCGACCATGAGGGTGATCATGAGGGCGAACTGGATCGGTGGCAGTGGGAGGCCGCCGGACATGTTGGCGGCGATGATCATGGCGACGAGGAACATGGTGGGTAGGATGATGGTGATCATGATGTAGGGGAAGGCGAGGGACTGGAGTCGGTGGCCGTACTCTCGGTACTTCTCGCGGATCTCGTTGGCGATCTCGTCGGCGAGGACCATGAGGGTCTTGGCGATGTTGGCGCCGGATTCCATGGCCTGGAGGATGAAGCGGACGGCGGACTTGAGTCCGGGGATGTCCCAGCGGTCGGCGAGGCGGCGGAGGGCCTCCTCGACGGGGGCGCCGCCGTGGATCTCGGCGACGACGCGCTCGAACTCCTCGGAGAGGGCGCCGTAGTCGGACTCGGCGATGCTCTTCATGGATTCGATGAGGGACATGCCGGCGGAGACCTCGGTGGCCATCTGGCGGATGGCGTAGGGGAGTTGTCGGGCGATTTCGTCCTGGCGCTGCTTGATGCGGACCTGGAGGAAAAGGTTGGGGGCGGCGGCGCCGGAGAGGGCGCCGACGAGGGGGGCGGGAAGCTTGAGCGCGGTGGGGATGGGGAGGGCGGCCGCGAGGGCGGACATGAGGATGAGCATGAGGGTGGTGGAGAGGCCGATGATGGAGGCGAAGGCGGTGGGGGTGAGGTTGAGTCCGGCCTTGCGGAGCTGCTCGCGGTCGGGGGCGAGGGCGCGGAAGGCGGAGCCCAGCGTGGCGGCCCAGTCGGACTCGGTGATGGTCTGAACGATCTCCTCGAGGGCGCCCCGGCGCCGGGACTGGAGTCGGCGGAGTCGTTCCTCGATCTCCTGGGCCTCGCGGTCGCGGGCGGTTTCCTCCTCGCCCTCGCTGAGCACCAGCTGCTTGATCCGCTCGGCGGTGTCGAGGGTCTCCTCTCCCTCGGCGTGTCGGAGGGCCCTCACGCGCTCCGCGACGCTTTGGAAGGGGAGGCCGCCTCCGCCACCCTCGCCCCCTCCGAGGCGTCCGGTGAGGCCGCTGAGGGCCTGGGTGAGTTGGGCGAGGGGGCCGCCTTCGCCGCCCCCACCCCCGCCGCCGAGTCGGAGGGCCTCGCTCAGTCGGTCGGCGAGGGTGGAGAGTGATAGGGATGGGGTGGACCCGCCCCCGCGGCTGGCGGTGGTGAGGCGGCTGAGTTGGTAGAGTGCGTACTCGACGTAGAGGCCAATCTGCTCGGTCACGCGGAGGCGGGGGGCAAGGAGGAGGATGAGGGCGAAGGCGAGGGTACCGGCGAGGAGGAAGTAGAGGAGTGTGCTCAGCATGTTACGTGAACCCCGTGATTCCGACCTTTTGGAGGACCTTCTCGCGGTTCTTGTAGAACTCCTGGATGAAGCGGCCGACCTCCTTAACGTGGCGGATGTTGTTGTCCACGAGGTACTTCAGGATCTGCTTGCGGATCTCGATCTCCTGTAGGATCTCGTCCATGCTCATGCCGGTCTTCTCCTGGATCTTCTTGAAGACCATGCTGGGGACTTCGGTGCTGCGGACCTCGTCGGTCTCGGGCTTCCACTCGAACACGGTGTTGAGCTGGACCGTGTCGCCCTCCATGCCGGCGATCTCGGAGATCTCGGTCACGCGGCGGATGGAGCCGGAGCCGCGCTGGAGGAAGCGGTTCTGCATGACGATGATGTCGAGGGCGGGGATCATGATCTTGGGCACGTTCATGGGCTCGTTCGTGAGTCGGGTGATCGTCTCGCGGGCGGTGTTGGCGTGGAGGGTACCCATGCAGCCGTCGTGTCCCGTGTTCATGGCGGTGAAGAGGGTGCGGGCTTCGGGGCCGCGGACCTCACCCACGATGATCCGGTCGGGGCGCTGGCGGAGCGTGTTCTTGACGAGGTCGTCCATCGTGATCTCGCCCTTGCCCTCCACGTTCGGCGGCTTGGTGGTGAGGCGGACCCAGTGCTCGTGGGGGAGCTGGAGCTCGAGCGTGTCCTCGATCGTGATGATCCGCTCCTCGGGCGGGATGAAGATGCAGAGGCAGTTGAGGGTGGTCGTCTTGCCGCTGCTCGTGCCGCCGGCGATGAGGATGTTCGCGCCGTGCTCGACGGCGAGCCAGAGGTAGGCGGCCGCGTCGTAGCTGAGCGTGCCGAACCGGATGATGTCCGTGATCGTGAGCGGGTCCTCACGGAACTTGCGGATCGTGATCGTGGGCCCGTCCGGGCTCACGGGCGGGATGGTCGCGTTCACGCGGCTACCGTCCGGGAGGTGCGCGTCCAGGAGCGGGTTCTCCCGGTCGATGCGGCGGCCCGACTCTCGCGAGATCCGCTCGATCACGGTGCGGGCCGCGCGGGAGGGGATCTTAAAGTCGCACAGGCACATTCCGTGATCACGGTCGTACACGTACACGAAGCACTCGCGTGCCTGCCCGCTCAGGACGACCTCGGGCACGACCATGATCTCCTCCAGATTATCGTCCTTGAGCAGCGGGTGGATGTGCTTGTACCCGATCATCTCGTACACCAGGAGCTGTTTCAGCTCGTCCTTGATCACCTCCAGCTCCGGGTACTCGTCCAGCACGCTGTCGAACGCCTCCTCCACCTCCTCCATGAACGCCTTCTCGCGCTCCTCCAGGCTCGGGTACTGGGTGGGGTCGAAGTCGATGTTCATGGAGAGGATGTCCTTCACGTCGTCCAGCACGCGCTTGAACTCCTCGTCGTCCCGCGCGTAGCGGGGCGCGTTCGTTCCCAGCCGCTTGACGATCTTGCCCCGCAGGGTCTCGAGCTTGTAGTACCGGTTGAAGTCCTTCGAGATGTAGATAGGCACGGGCTGATCCGGGTACTCGATGATCCTCCGCAGCTCGTCGTCGCACAGGATCTTACCCTCGCCCTCCTCCGCCTCCTCGTGCTTCTCCAGGACTTTCTCCGCCTCCTCCGAGGGTAGGGGCTGCACCTTGCGCTCTTCCTCCTCCGCCTCGGGCGCGCCCGCGGCCTCGGCCCCCGCCGCCTGACGCTCCTCCCGCTCCCTGGACTCCTCCTCACCGCCCAGGATGTCTCGTAGGAGGTCGTCCCCCAGGTCACCCAACAGATCCTTAACGTCGTCCTTGCGCCGCTTGGCCACGGCCCGGCCCCCCTACTCGAGGTCCTTGAGCAGGTCCTCCACCTCCTCCAGGTCCACGTCCAGGTCCGAGGACGACCCGCCGCCCTCCTCGGCGCCCTCCTCGACTTTAGCCGTTTTCTCGGCGGAGGACCCGCCGGCAACCGACCCGCCGGAGGCCTCGGAGGACGCCTCGGACGCCTCCTCTCCCGACTCCTCCGAGCTCGCCATGAGCTCCTCCATGGCCGTCGCCTCGGCCAGGATCGAGGACTGGAACGTGCCCACGAACTCCACGTCGGCGAAGCGGATTCCCTCCTGCCGGAGGCTCTCGATGAACTTGGTGGGCGAGATCCCCTCCAGGTCCACGTACACGTCGTCGCCTAGGCGGACCGCCGTCCGCACGCCCGGGATCCGCTCGATCCGATCGACCTCCTCGCCCGCCCCCTTCACGACCACGGTCGTGACCGAGACCTCCGTCTCCTCCGAGCCGAACTTGTCCAGGTCCGCCCCGTGCCGCTGCAGCGTCAGCACGATGTGGTGCCGCATCGCCTTCTCCACGATCTCCCGGTCGATCACGTCCTTCCCCTCCTGGATCCGGATCGCCTGCGCGATCTGCGCGACGTCCCGCGCGTAGGCGAACGTCGGCTTCAGCCCCCAACCACCCTCCTCCTCCGGCAGGAAGGCCCTCCGATACGCCTCGATGGCGTCCTCCGTGTACTTCTCGCCCATCTCCTCCAACCGCTTCCGGAAGAGCTCCACGGCGTCGTCGAGCGGCGGGTGCGAGAGGTGCACGAACAGCGGCGCGCGCCGCAGGTGCGCCTCGTCGAACACGGTGATCGGCAGGTTGGTCGAGAACGCCGCGATGAAGTCGCAGAACACCTCCACCGCCGTGCCCGCCACGTGCACGATGTCCTTCTTGTTCTCCATCGGCACGATCAACCGGTTCAGGATCGCGATGTGCGAGTCCCGCTGCCGCCCCACGTCGTCCACCAGGAACACGCCGCCGTGCGCCTTCACGTGCGGCGGAACCTCGTACACGCCCTTATCCGCGTCGTACCGCCCCTGCAGATCGTCCAGCGTCAGCTCGGCCCCCGTGAACACGAACGGCGCGTGAATCTTCACCCACCGCTCATCCTCCGGCTGCTCCCGCCGCGGCCGCGGCTCGTGAAAGTCCGGATCGTACAGCTGCAGCACGCTCCCCGCCACGTACACCGCCCTCGGGATCACGATCGGCGGCAACAGCTTCGCCATCCGACTCAGCGTGAACGTCTTACCCGTACCCGGCGGCCCGTACACGATCAGACCGCGACCCGACGTCGCCGCGATCCGGTACACCCGCTTCGCCTCCTCCGCCCCCACCACGTCGTGAAACGCGTACTCCACCACCTCCTCCGGGATCTCGATCGGATACCGACCCTCCACCTGATCCCCCACCACGTCCACGTAATCCTCGTACGGGACCGGACACACGCCGATGTACGGATCCTCCTTCATGATGTTCTCCGCCAGATCCCGCCCCTTCGGCGTCACGTCGAAGTTCGTGTTCTGAAACATCGGGCCCCCACCGGTGTGACCCACCAGCTTCCGATCCTCCAACTCACCCACGATCTCCTCCAAGATCGGGATCGGAATCCGCGTCACCTCGTAGATCTCCCGCCCCGAAACCGGCCCCCGATCCGCGATGACCTTGAGCACCAAATTCTCCACGTACTCCTCCGGCAACCCCAGATCCTCGATCGACTCCGGCTTCCGCAGCGACTCCACCAACTCCACGATCTCCGGCTGATTGTAGTACTCCTCCACCGCCTCCAACACCTCACGAGGCAGACCCTCCTCCGACAACCCACTCACCCCGGCGCCCGCAGTACCCAGTACCCCGAACCGCGCGCCGCCACCTCCACCGACCCGAACACCTCCGCCATCCGATCCCGCACCCGCTCCGCACCCATCCGCCGCCGCACCACCAACCAGAGCTCACCATCCTCCGTCAGGTACCCCGGAGCCTCCTCTATTATTTTGTTAACGACCCGAAGCCCCTCCCGCACCGGCGGATTGCACACAATCAACTCAAACGACTCCCCCTCCACCGGACCGTACAGATCCCCCCGCCGCACCTCCGCCACGTCCCCCACCCCGTTCAACTCCACGTTCCGCCGCGCCAACCACACCGCCCGCGGATTCACATCCGTCAACACCACCCGACCCTCCCCCATCACCCGCGCCGCCACAATCCCCAACACCCCGTACCCACACCCCAGATCCAACACGCTCCCCACCCGATCGAACGGCGCCGACTCCGCCAACAACAACGTCCCCTTATCCACCCGACGCCACGAAAACACGCCCGGCGCCGTAAGGAACCGGAACTCCATCCCCCGAATCCGCGCCACGATCATCCCCAACTCATCCCGAGACGGCCGACCACGCCCCGAGTACGGAGCACCCATCCAACACCACCCCCTACCCACCGTGCCGAAGCTTCCACCGCTCCAGCTCCCAGAGCACGTCCCGCACCCACTCACCATCCCGAGTCTTATGCAAGAGGAGCCTCCGGAGCACCCGATCCGCGAACCAGGCCGGCCACGGCCCCAACACGGACCGGGCAAACCCGGGCGCCCGCTCCAGCAACTTCCGGAGCCTCACGGACCGGGAGGGCCGCAGCTCGAACGCGAGCGAGAGTACCCGAGCCACCCGCTTGTGACTCACCTCTCCTTGAGCAGCCTCCTCCACCAACCGCTCCAGGGCGGCCCGCAGGTGCCGGACCGCGAGTCGGGCCAGTCGAAGCACGAACCCCTCGGACTGCTCCTCGAGCCAGCGAACGAAGCTCACGCTCTCGTTCTCCTTCCCCAAGTAGAAGACCCGCGGAAGATCGAACCCCTTACTCCGCACCCGCTTCAGGTAGGCCACGTAGTACGGACCGTACGTCCGCCCACCAACCCGACGGTACGTTTTCTTCAACTCCGGCTTAACCTCACGACGGTAGACCTCCCGGAGCACGCGCAGGACGCGGATGCGTTCCACGGGATCCTGAGGGACGGGCACGTTCTCCCAGGTCACGACCCCGGCCCCCTTATGGGCCCACCCACACCATTGTAATCACCCCGGAGCTTAAAAAAGCTCCGCCTCCCGACGGGCCCCGGACGCGGGCCGAGTACCGGTCACCTGACCCTCCGCCATCCCACCCCCACCGGCACGCCGCTCCCGGGCACCCGTAACCCCGGCACCCACCCTCGCGCCACCACCCGACCCTTTCCATTGTAACCACCTGGGAGAAGACCCGAAGATCGCACCACCGTCCGCCCGAGACCACCCAACGACGGCGTGGACGTGGGCGCCTCCGGCCCGCGCCCCATCGGCTCCGGGCCCTCACACCGCGATAGAGGCACCCGCGGAGCGTGAGGGGCCCGCCGGAGACCTCGAGGAGAGCGACCCGACCCACGGCATCGTCCGCCTTCCCATTGCAATCACCCAAGGAAGGGCCGGCCCATCCCAGGCGCACCCTCTCCCACCGTCCTGCGCGCCCACGGTCCCTTGCGATTACAATGGACGGGGGCCGCCCCCTCCGGAGGCCGGGATCCTGCACCCCCGGCTCCCAGCGTGACCACCCGGTCCCGACGCACGGCACCCCGGTCACGACCCTCGACCCCGCGGCCGAGTACTCGTACCGCACCGGGGCCGCTCCTCTCCTCCTCACCGCGGTCGACCCGTCGACACCCACGAAACGTCCCGCCGGGATGGACCCGACGATGGTCACCGCGACCCGCGCCCACCGGGTGGGGCTGGAGACCCCCAACCGGGTCGGCGGCTCGCCCCGGCCGGTGGGCCCGTGGGAGCGGGCACCCTCCGGCCGGCGCGGGTCACCGGGTCGGGCAGCCTCCTCCGCCCGCATCCCACTGTAATCACCACGAAGAAGGCCCCCAAAACGCCGGTGTAGGGCCCACCGGCGCACCCAACCTCCCCGCCCTTCGCGCCCTATCCCTCGTGATTACAATAGGAAGGGTCGGCCCACACCCGGGGCCGGGGTAGGACCCCCACACACGATCCCGCGCCCGCCCGAACCCGCCCCGCCGAGTCGTCGCCCGGCGGGCTCGCTTCGGCGCCGTTGGGCCCTCCCTCCTTCGATTACAATAGAAGGGGGCCGCCCCCACCCGAGGCCGGGGCGCGACCCATTCCCAACACTTAACTCCCGCCGCCTCACCGTTCCCCCGGGGGTCGCGCGCGTGAGGTGGGCGCTCCCCCTGACGCTCGCGATCGTCGTCCTCACCCTCCCCACGACCACCCACAGCGCCCCGCCCTGGGAGAACCCGGAGGAGCCGGAGCCGGCCCCGCCGACCGACGCGCCCGAGCTGACGCTCACCCCGGACCAGCTGCGGAAGCTCGAGGATCTGGGCGTCCCGGTGATCTACCTCAACGGGCGGCCGGCGGTC
>NZ_JBMXXF010000022.1:0-9540 GCF_053997775.1 Methanopyrus sp. | reverse complement strand
CCGGACCCGCGCGCCCTGAGCATGAGTTCCTCCCCGTGCTTGCGGCCCAGGAGCAGGTCCAGGGCGCTGCCCTGCCAGGTGGCCTCGAAGGTGACGTCGCCCGTCCACGCGATCAGGCACTCCGGGTCCACGAGGATGGGTTCCCCGTCGCTTACCTCCAGGGTCACCGGGTCGCACTCCGCGGTGACCGCGACCCGGCACGGTCCCTCGAATCCCAGGTCGACGAGTCCGGTGCTCAGGATGCTGGCATCCAGCTGGGCGGCCACGTCGGCGGGGGCGTCGGTGAACAGGAGGCGGTCCTGGTTCACGGTAAGGCGCTCGCCCTCGGGGACGTCGAGCACGTGGATCCGACCGCCGTCGCCGGCGTACACCACGCCGGAGCCGTCCGCGCGGACGAAGTGGCGCCGCATTCCCAGCAGCTTGACCTTGAGTACCTTCTCCAGGAGTCCGGTGAGGCCGCCAGACGTGCGGACGGGTCGGGTGGCGGAGAATTCCAGGTCGCCCCGGGCCGCGATGACGCTGTCGTTTTTAAAGTAGGCCGGGCCGCGGAGGAGGCGGACCCGGAGGACTTCCTCTCGAACCTTCTCCACCTCGGTTTCGCCCCGGTCGGCGCCCTCGTCGCCGAAGAGGGCGTCGAGGAGCCCCACGGTGGTTCCCCCGGGCGGGTGATCCGTCGTGGGCCGCTGCTACCTGGTGATGTACGGGGAGTTGGCGGTTAAGTCTCCTCGGGTTCGGGAGGAGATGGAACGGACGCTGGCGCGGAATGTGCGGAGGCAGGCGGGCGGTGAGGTGGAGCGGTTGGAGGGTCGGTTGCTGGTGCGGGATCCGGAGGAGCCGGAGGCGTTGGGTCGGGTGTTCGGGGTGGCGAAGTGGACCAGGGTGGTGTGGGTGGACTCGTACGAGCCTGAGGAGGTGTTCCGGGCGATCCGGCCGTGCTTGGAGGGGGTTCGGGCGGGCTCGTTCGCGGTTCGGTCGCGTCGGGCGTGGGAGGAGGCCCCATCCTCGCGGGAGATGAACGTGGAGCTGGGGGAGCTGGTGCGTCGGCATACGGGCTGGTCGGTGGATCTGGACGATCCGGACGTGGAGGTTCACGTGGAGCTGCGGCGGGAGGGGAGCTTCGCGTACCTGGGCTCGTGGGTGCGGGAAGGGCCGGGCGGGCTGCCGTACGGGTCGCAGTCGCCGGTGGTGTGCCTGGTGTCCGGGGGTATCGACAGCCCGGTGGCGGCGTGGTA
This sequence comes from Methanopyrus sp., assembly GCF_053997775.1. Taxonomy (NCBI): domain Archaea; kingdom Methanobacteriati; phylum Methanobacteriota; class Methanopyri; order Methanopyrales; family Methanopyraceae; genus Methanopyrus; species Methanopyrus sp. The sequence goes on along the minus strand of NZ_JBMXXF010000022.1, from coordinate 8,308 downwards.
CGCGGCGAGGCGTGGGTGTGAGGTGGTGTGGTTGCACCTGGATCGGGGGCGGTTCGGGTCGGAGGTGGACGTGGTGGAGGAGCTGGCGGAGCGGTTCTCGGAGTGGATCCCGGGCGAGGTGCGGTTGGAGGTGGAGGACTTCGAGGGGTTCATGGAGGCGCTCGCGTCGCTGCGAGGGGAGGAGGCGCGGTACCGGTGCGTGCTCTGCAAGCGGGAGATGCTGCGGCGGGCGTGCGCGCTGTGCGAGCGGGTGGGTGGGGTGGGGGTGGTCACGGGCGACGTGATCGGTCAGGTGGCGAGTCAGGTGCCGGACAACCTGGCCGTGATCGATCGGGCGGCCCGGTTTCCGGTGTTTCGTCCCCTGGCCGGTATGGACAAGAACGAGGTGCAGCGGTTGTCCGAGCGGTTGGGGTTCTTTGAGGTGTCTCGCCGGCACGCGTCGTGCCGGTTGGCGCCCAGGAACCCGGTAAAGCGGGCCCGGCCGGGTAAGGTGCTAAGGCTGGAGGAGCGGTTGGGCGTCCTGCAGCGCGGTCTGCGGGGTTCGGGCGTTGCAGCGGAAGAGCGTGGAGGAGATCAACGAGCGGATCAGGCGCGGTGAGGCCTGCGTCGTCACCGCGGAGGAGATGATCGAGATCGTGGAGGACGTGGGGGCGGAGCGGGCCGCGAAGGAGGTGGACGTGGTCACGTGCGCGACGTTCGGGCCCATGTGCAGCTCCGGCGTGTTCCTGAACTTCGGGCACTCGGACCCGCCCATCAAGATGCAGCGCGTGTGGTTGAACGAGGTGGAGGCGTACACGGGTCTGGCGGCGGTGGACGCGTACCTGGGGGCGGCCCAGCCGAGCGAGGATCGGGGGATCGAGTACGGTGGAGCGCACGTGATCCACGAGCTGGCGGCGGGTGAGGAGGTCGTCCTGCGGGCCGAGGGGGCCGGGACGGACTGTTACCCGAAGGAGTCCGTGGAGACGCTCATCACGATCGAGGATCTGAACCAGGCGGTGCTGGTGAACCCCAGGAACTGCTACCAGCGGTACGTGGCCGCCACGAACTCGTCCGAGGAGACGCTGTACACCTACATGGGGGTGCTGCTCCCGGAGTACGGGAACGTGACCTACTGCGGGGCGGGGCAGCTGAACCCGCTCGCCAACGATCCCGAGCTCCGCACGATCGGGATCGGGACGCGGATCTGGCTGGCGGGCTCGCGCGGGTACGTCATCGGGGAGGGCACGCAGCACGACCCGCGCGGCGGCATGGCCACCCTGATGGTGAGGGGAGACTTGAAGGAGGCGGACCCGGAGTTCCTGCGCCCGGTCGTGCTGAAGAACTACGGCGTGAGCCTGGCGGTGGGCATCGGCGTGCCCATCCCGGTGCTGGACGAGAAGGTGGCCGAGTCAACGGCGGTCCGGGACGAGGACATCGAGGTGCCGGTGGTGGACTACGGGGTGCGGTCCCGGGACCGGCCGGTGGTGGCCCGGGTCACCTACGCGGAGCTGCGGTCCGGCAGGGTGGAGATCGAGGGGCGGAGGGTGCGGACCGGGGCCCTGTCGAGCTATCGGATGGCCCGGGAGATCGCGGAGCGGCTGCGGGAGGAGATCGAGGAGGGTGAGTTCCTGCTCACGGAGCCGGTCGAGCGGCTGCCCCGGGACGTGAGTCCGAGGCCGATGCCGAGCCGGCCCCCTCACCTGCCTCGGATCAGGGACATCATGACGAGGCGGGTGATCACGGCCCACCCGGATGAGAGCATCGAGGAGGTGGCGAGGAAGCTCATCGAGGAGGAGATCAACCACGTTCCGGTCGTGGACGAGGAGGGTAGGCTCGTCGGCATCGTCACCTCCTGGGACATCGCGGCCGCGGTGGCGGAGGGTAAGAAGCGGTTGAGGGAGATCATGACCGAGGACGTGGTGACGATCCGGCCGCACGAGACCGTGAACGAGGCGCTGGAGCGGATGAACCGGCACAACATCTCCTGCCTGCCCGTGGTGGACGAGGAGAATCGGGTGGTGGGGATCGTCACCCGGACGGACATCACGGAGGCTCTCCGCCGAGGATGATGAGCACCTCGTCGAAGAGCTCCTCCCGGACCCCTCGCACCACCCTCCTCCTTCGGAGCGGCCCGTACGGGTCGTTCTTGTAGGGGGAGGGGGACTCCCCGCGCCGGGTGAGGTGCGACCGCAGGTTCCGCTCGAAGTACGCGACCGGGTCCCGCCAGGTCACCGCGTTAACGGCCGCGCGCAGGCGGGCGGAGACGCGCTCCCGTACGGCGTCGACGGTCGACTCGTCCTCGTTCAGGGACGGGTCCACCGTGATCACGTCGGCCCCGAGTCGGTCGAAGTACCAGGCCTTCTCGGGCGTGTCCACGGCGGCGGTGTGCGAGACGACCACGGTCACGTCGAGCCCGGCCGCCAGCTCCACCGCGTACGGGTCCGCGACCACCAAGCCGTCCACCTCCAGGTCGTGCGCCAGGTACTCCAGGGTGGAGCGGAACGTCTCGTGCCCGGACGCGGACATGTGCTCGCACCCGGAACACGTGAAGTCGGCGAGCGCCTGCACCCGCAAGCCCCGGTCCGCCGCCTCGCGGATCATCCGCTCGGCCTCGGACTCGGAGGGGTACCGGGGCAGCAGCGTGGCGACCCCGAGCCCCGGGTAGGGGACGACCACCCCGTCGGCGTCGTCGGGAAGGTGCTCGAGCTGGTGCTCGGACGCGCAGAGGTACCAGCGCATCACCGACCGCCCCGGAGCACCCTCAGGTCGGGCCGCGGTTCCTCGCCGGAGAACTCGCGCTCGCACGTCTCGCAGAGGGTGCGCGCGCCCAGGTCGATGACCAGGTCCGTGCCAGGGACCACCCGGGCGTACACGATGTCGGGGTCCGCTCCCACCTCCCGGGCCGCGCGCTGAACGACGGCGATGGCCCCGTCGGTGACGTCGTCCAGGCGGACGCCCCGGAGCATGAAGACGACGCCCACGCAGCCGCACCGGGCCACGAACGCGTCCACCTCGGTGACCATCCCCTCCTCGAGCCGCTCCTCCAGGCGGCGCAGGTACTCCGCGCACCGTTCGATCAAGCCCGCTCACCCGCGGTCGCCGCCTCCGGGTGCCGGAACTCCCTCACGCGCAGGGCGCGTTCCGCCAGCTCCCGGCAGAACCCGCACTCGTGGCACCGGTGGTCGCACTCCTTCCAGCGCTCGATGGCCCCGTCCAGCGCCCGGTTGTCCAGGTAGAAGTAGTCCCGGAGCTCCCGGGGGCAGTCCAGGAGGTCGAGCAGGTTCCCGTCCCAGCGCCCCTCCAGGTACGCGTTAACGACCTTGACGATCCAGCGCACCTGGTGCGAGCGCCCCGAGATCTTGAACGCGTCCACGTAGGGCTCGTAGTGCTCGAGGTCCTCGGGCCGGATCCACGGGGACTTGATGATCAGCTCCGGGTGGCGGAGGCGGTCCGCGATGCACCGCCGGTAGTAGTAGTCATCGTACACGGAGACCTCGTCGGGCCCGTACAGGTGCGAGAACAGGTTGAAGTGGAAGGGTCGGTAGGGACAGTCCAGCAGGCAGCCCTCGTTGACGATGACCTTGAGCTCCATCCCCAGCCGGGAGAGCGCCTCCAGGGTCTCGAAGCGCCGGTTGTGCGACGTGTCGAGGGTGATCGCGGTGGCGACGTCCTCGTAGTGCTCCGCCTTTTCGGGGTCGTTGACGAAGGCGAGGCAGGAGACGGTCACCCGGTCGAAGTACTCGGCGGCCAGCTCCAGGATGATCGGGTCGGCGGCGACGATTCCGTCGACGTCCGCCCGCTCGAGGTCCCGGAGGTACCGGTCGTAGCGCTCGAGGACGCGGCGGGTGGGCTCGCCGCGGAGGGGGCAGGTGGAGTTGACGACCACGTCGTACCGGACGTCGTGCGAGTGAGCGAGCTCGACCTGCTCGCGCACCTCGTCGATCGTGGGGTAATGCAGGTTGGGGCGGCCCGTGCCGATGCGCTCGGGGGAACCGCCGGCGTACACGGCCTCCACGCGGCGCAGGTCCTCGATCCCGGAGAGGAGGGTCCTCAGTCCTCGGGTGTGCCCGGGGTGGGCGACCCAGAACCTCATTCCCCACCCTCCTTCGAGGCGATCTTGAGGGCGCCGGTGGGACAGATCTCGACGCAGGAGCCGCACACGATGCACTCGTCCTCGTCGAAGGACACCTCGTGGTCCTCCACGAGGACGGCGCCGACGGGGCAGACGGAGTGGCAGGCGGTGCAGTGCACGCACGTTTCCTCGTCGTGAATCAGCGTTTTCTCCAGCTCCTCCACCTCCAGGCCGAACCTTCGGAGCGTGCGCAGGAACTCGCGGACCTGGTCCTCCTCGGGGGCCTGCACGGCCAGCTCGGCGGTGATCGAGTCCGGGGTCACCGTGGCGTTTAAGACGCTGAGCTCGAGGCCCTCCTCCACCACCTCGGACAGGGTGCGCACGACCTCGCCCCGGGCCTTCACGCGCACGATTTTTCGGGCGCGATCGCTCAACCTCGGTCCCCGCCTCGGCGAAGCGACCCCTCCTCATTCAGCTCGGGCGGTAGTGCACTCCTCATCGGGGGGATCCCGGTTGGAGGTGGGGTTCGAGCTACAAGACGTTTTCCTGGGGAGCCCGAGGAAGCGGCGCCTCCGGCCGGGCCGGCACGCGTTCCGGGTGGCGTTCCGGCGGGAGCCGGTGTACCTGGAGTACCGGGCCCGGTGCGAGGATCCCGTGGGTGACGCCAGCGAGCTGCTGGCGGAGCGGTACCGCGGTCCAGGCGGCCTGCTGGAGAGCCTGCAGACGTCCACCCTGGACCTGGTCGTGCCGGCCCGGCCGTTCGTGGCCCGGGGCGGACGGCTCTACCCGGAGATCGAGTACTGCGACGTGGGGTTCGCCACGCACGGGCGGGCATTCCTGGCGCTGACCGCGGCGCTGGTGGAGGGGGAGGGGGAGTCGGAGGACCTCCTGCACGCGGCGGCCGCGCTCGCGTGCGCGCCGTTGCTGCAGGCGTTGGGGTACCGGGGGGATCCGTGGCGGTGCGTGGACGAGCTGTCGCCGGTGCTGGACGCGCCCGAGGCGAGGGAGCTCCCCCGGTACCAGCGGGACCGGCTGGAGGCGCTGGAGTGGTTGGCGCTGGGCAAGAAGCTTCCGAGGGTTAGGACGCCGGGGCTGGAGCTGTGGCTGGTGGAGGCGGTGGGGGAGGTGGAGCCGGTGGCGGCGGAGTTCGTGGATCACCCCGAGCTGGTGGTCTACCAGACGGACCGGTGCTTCCTGGGCCTGGTGGTGCGGGCCGGGGACGGTCGGGTCCCGGTGGAGCCGGAGGACGTGCTGGAGGAGGCCGGGGACTGGAACGTGTGGGTGGCCGTCCGGGGTCCGATCCGGCCCCGGGAGGACGCGGATCCGCTGGTGGACCGGGTGCGGCAGGCTCGGTTGGGTGAGGAGCGGGGTGAGGTGCCCTCGCCGGGGGAGGGGGACGCGTGGGCGGGCCTGTACCGGTGGTGGGGGTGGTGGCGGGGTCGTCGGTTCCGCCCGCTGAGGGGGGCTCCGATGTCGCTCTCCCGTCTGGCGTGGTTCGCGCGCCGGGCGGACCTGGGGATGCTGCCGGAGGTGCTCCTGGGTGAGGTGGAGGGGGTGGACGTGCGGGTGGAAACGCCGTGGGAGGCGGTGGTGGAGGGGGAGCCGGAGGAGGCGTTCGAGGCGGCCTGCCTGTCGGGCGTCGGGCTGGGGTTCGCCATGACGCTGAACCCGCCGGCGGAGGCGCACGATCCGGTGTCGGTGCTGGATGCGGTGGGCGAGGTGGCGGATCGGGTGGGGACGCGCCCGGTGAGGGAGGCGCTGCGGGCGTTTCCGGTGGGCGTGTCGTTGGGCTCGTTGGAGCCGTTGGAGGGGATCCGGATTCGGTGGGACGGTGGTGAGGTGACGGTGGGGTGGGAGGAGGCGACGCTGCTGCCGTGGTGGGTGGCCTCGCTGGGTAACGTCGGTGAGGACGTGATGGAGGAGCTGGTGGAGCGGCCGGAGATCGTGGAGTCGGAGGAGTTCGAGCGGGAGTACGTTCGGACGGCGTTGGCCTCGGAGCGGCGCGCGCTGAAGCTGTTTCGGCGGCTGTGTCGGGAGCGGGGTAGTGAGGCGGCGGTGAACTTGTTGAGGCTCGCGCATGAGGGGCCAAAGCTGAGGTTTGAGGCGCTGGAATGGGTTCGTGACATTTCGGGAGAACCTTAGGTATCGGCAACTTTTTCCAAACGGAAAATATGCCGAGCGCCCCGTTGGGGTGTGATCGACGCGCCCGCGGTGAGCGCGGGGCTCCCGGGGCGAACGCGGGCGAAGGGGGCTTAACCCGGCGCGGTCCGCTCCCGGTCAGGGCGTCGAGGTGGAGCTGCCGGAAGAGGTGCTGGAGGAGCCGATCCGGGCGGCCCGGAACGCGAACATGCTCCCCACGCCGGAGGTGGTCTCGAAGCTGCTGCAGGACCGGGTGCAGAAGGAGCGGTTCCTGAACGACGTGCTGGAGCCCGAGGTGGCCCGGGCGCACCGGGAGGGTTACCTGCACATTCACGACCTGGACTACGCCCTGACCCGGTCCAACTGCTGTCAGCACGACTGCCGGTGGGTACTGAGGCACGGGCTGTACGCGCGCAGCCCCATCGGTCGACTCACGTGCGTGAGCAAGCCGGCGAAGCACGCGGAGGTGGCGGTCCTGCACATCCTGAAGTGGCTGATGACGTCGCAGAACTTCTTCGCCGGGGGTCAGGGTCAGGACTTCGTGAACTTCCTCGTGGCCCCCTACATCGCGGAGGAGGGGCTCAGCTACGGGGAGGTCAAGCAGCTGGCGCAGATCATGATGTTCGAGGCGACGCAGGACCTCGTGGCCCGGGGCGGCCAGCCCGCGTTCACCAACGTGAACCTCGAGCTCACCTGCCCGGAGTTCCTGGAGGACGAGCCGGCGATCGGTCCCCGGGGTCGGGTGGTGGGAACCTACGGGGACTTCGAGGAGGAGGCGATCATGTTCGCCCGGGCCCTGCTGGAGGTGCAGCTGGAGGGGGATGCGGCCGGAGCCCCGCTCAAGTTCCCGCAGCTGATCGTCAAGGTGCGGCCGGGGTACGACGAGGAGACGCTGGAGCTCGCCTTCCGGGTGGCGGCCGAGAACGGGGCCGTGTACTTCGCCAACCTGCTCAACCCGAAGTGGCGTCGGATCGTGGGCGAGAACGTGAACTACATGGGCTGTCGGACCTGCCTGGCGACGAACTGGACGGGCGAGTGGGACGTGGACACCATCCGCACGGGCAACTTCGAGTACGTGACGCTGAACCTGCCCCTGATCGCGCACGAGGCGGGGGACGAGGACGCGTTCCTCGAGCGGCTCCGGGAGTACTGCGAGCTCGCTCGGCGGGCCCTCCTGGCCCGGTGGCGGTGCGTGAAGCGGTGCCTCGAGGCGGGGCTGTACGACGGGTGCCAGAACTGGCGGCCGAACGGGGAGGGAGAGCCCTACTTCCGGTACGAGCACACGACCTGGAGCCTCGGGTTCGTGGGGCTCGCCGAGGCGATCGAGGTGCTCACCGGGTCCCACTTCTGGGAGGACCGGTCGGCCTTCCGGCTGGCCCTACGGGTCGTGGAGCACCTGAACGAGATCCGCGAGGAGTTCCACGAGCGGGACGGGCGCCGGTGGTCGGTCGTTCAGTCCCCCGCGGAGTCCGCGGCCGAGCGGCTCGCCCGCGCCTACCTGAGGAAGTTCGGGGACGAGGCCGTCGTCCGCGGGACCAGGGAGCGCCCGTACCTGACCAACTCGTGCCACGTGCCGTACGACGTGGAGCTCGACGTCGTGGACCGCGTGGAGCTAGAGGCGAGGTTCCATCCGCTCACGCTCGGCGGGCACATCGCGCACATCTGGCTGGGGGAGCGCGTGGACTTCCCGGAGACCCTGGCCAAGTTCGGCGTGCGACTCATGCGCAAGAACACCGTCGGATTCCTGGCCTTCACCCGGGACTACAGCGTCTGCGACCGGTGCCAGCGCACCTACGAGGGCGTCGTGGAGCGGTGCCCGGAGTGCGGGACCCGGACCACGGTGTGGTCCCGGGTGACCGGGTACCTGGCCCCCGTGGACTCGTTCGTGGACGGTAAGAAGCAGGAGCACCGGGAGCGGTACCGCCACTCCCTCTAGCCTCTAGCCCCCGACCCCGGCCTATCGTTAAGGATGGCGTAACGATTGGGGGGTCCCGGGTTGGGAGAGTTCCACGTGACCGTGGACCTGACCACCAGGTGCCCCCACTCGTGCCCCCACTGCAACCTCCGACAGGACGCGTACGGGGCGCGCGACCTGGACCTGGACGAGCTGGACCGGCT
>NZ_JBMXXF010000021.1:0-2152 GCF_053997775.1 Methanopyrus sp. | reverse complement strand
CCCAGCCGCTCCGCCAGAATCCTCGCCTCGCCGTCCGCCTCCATGTCCCAAATGATGGATCTGACCACGAGGAACGCCAGCCGACTCACGCTCCCCGACCTCTCCCTATCCATCTCGATCAGGTCCTTCACATGGAAGAACACCTGGCAGCCCCGCGTGCGGCTCGGTCGAGGGTCGTATTTACTTTACTCTGGTTTACTTTTACTTTACTTTGGTTTGGTTGGCACTTAGACCCTCACCTCCAGCCCCGGCCCCACGTCGACGAACTCGAACCGCTCCCGAAACACCTCCTTCGCGAGGTCCCCGGAGCAGTGGCACGGGCCCGCGACCCTTACCCCGAGCTCCCTCAGCCGGTCGGCGATCCGCTCCACCTCCCGACGCGACGCCCCCATCAGGTGGAACCCACCCAGGACCGCCCTCACCTTCAGGCCGCGGCGAACGCACCACTCCGCGAACCGGTCGACCCCCGGGTGCGCGCACCCGGTCACCAGGAGCCCGTTCACGAACGCGGCCCGCTCCCTCGGCGGGCCCTCGAGCACGTCGGTCAGCACGACCTCGTCGTCGATCCCCAGCCACTCCTCCCGAACCATCTCGTTCGGCGCGTTCAACCGTTCCGGCGTGATCACCCTCAAGACGTGGGGCGCGACGGCCTCCAGCCCGCCCGCGTGATCCCAGTGGTTGTGGGATATCACGACGAAGTCCACGTCGTCCGGCTCGTACCCCAGTTCCCTGAGGTTATGCTCCAGCAGGTCCGGGCTGGGCCCGGTGTCGAAGAGCACCGTCCTCCGGTTCTCGATCAGCGCCGCGAACCCCGGGCCCGACTTCAATCCCTCCACCTTCGGCGGCTCGTCCGAGACCACCACCGTCACCTTCACCGCGCTCACCCGGTCCCCATGCAGCCGGCGCCCGGTATCAGCCTTCCGCCCGGCGGCGGCGCGACACCGGACCACCCGCTACGGTTTAAAACCGGGCTATCGGGGGTGCCGAGGCGGTAGCGGTTAATGATCCCAGTGGGGCAGGGGGCCGGGGGCTCACTGGATTGACCGAGTCCGGCGATGAAGAGGGGATGAAGATGGAGGACCTCCTGAGGACCGAGGAGGAGCTGCCCAAGCCCGGTCTGGTCGGGCTCGCCATGTTCGTCTCGTTCAAGCGGTCGATCCAGGAGCGCGTTGGTGAGGCCTGGGAGCAGGTCGCCGTGGACGCCATGCGCCGGTTCCTGAGGTTCCTTGAGTCGGAGGAGGGTGTGAAGGCCGAGAGCCTCGAGGACGTCCTGGAGCTGGGCGCCAAGTACCGCTTCATTAAGGACTTCCACAGGGAGGACAACTGCGTCACGGTGACCGGGGCGCTCAAAACCTCTCACGTCGAGGACGTCGTTGCCATCGCCAAGGCCCTCGTGCTGGAGGGGCTCAGCCGCGAGGGCGTCAACGTCACGCGGCTTAAGGAGGAGGTGGACGAGGGTCGGATCAGGATCTGCTGGGAGACCCGGTGAGCCCCCGTGCCCCGAGCGCGCCCATCCTCGGGGTTGAACGATGCGCGTCCTTCAGGTCGTGGGGCCTAAGGGCTCCGGCAAGACGTCCTTCTGCAGGAGGGCGGTTCAGGGGCTGCGGAAGCGCGGCTATCGGGTAGGGTACGTGAAGTCCGTCGGGGAGCCCCGGCTGGACCTCCGCTCCCGCGACACGGGGCGCGTCCCCGCGGACGTGCGGACCGGGGTGGCCGGATCGGAAACGGTCCTGTTCCTGCCTGAGCTGGAGGTGGACGCCGTCCTCGGCCTCCTCTCGCTGCTGGGAATCGATTACGCGATCGTGGAGGGATTCGGATCCCGGGAGCTGGGAGTGAGGGTGGGGTTCGGCGGGCGTCATGAGGGCGCCACGATCCCCGCGGAGGAGCTCGAGGGGGCGCCGGAGGACGCCGTGGTCCGGTACGCGGTCAAGTACACGGCGGAGGCCGACTGCGGCCGATGCGGGTACGATTCCTGCCGCGCGTTCCGTCGGGCGGTCGCGCGCGGTGAGGCCTCACCGGACGACTGCCGGGCGCCGGAGCTGGCCACCGTCCTGGTCGACGAGCGTCCGGTGCCCTTGAACCCGTTCGTCGAGAGGGTCGTTCGGAACGTGGTGGCCGGACTGGTGAGCTCGCTGAGGGGCGGTGAGGGGGA
>NZ_JBMXXF010000020.1:0-16663 GCF_053997775.1 Methanopyrus sp. | reverse complement strand
GGGCCGCGCACAGGTCGACCACCACCTCCCCGGGCCTCGGGTTCAGGACGGCGGAGGCGAGCGCGGCCGCCTCGTCCTGGACGACGAACAGCCCCTCGTCCCACTCGTCCATCACCGCGATTGGGAGCCCCTCCGGGATGCGCAGGATCTCCTCCAGGAACCGACCGGGCTTGACCGTCACGCCGTACCTCTCCTCCAGGCGCTCCGCCAGCTCCTCCGGCTCGATCTTCAGCGTGTTCACGCGGATGCACAGGGGCGGTTCGGTGTTGTTGGCCTCGAGCAGCCGCAGAACCTCCTCCTCGTCCCCCAGCATCTCCAGCCAGCGCTCGATGAGCCACCGGGGGTGGTAGTACTCCCACTTAAGGCGGTCCAGCTCGTCCTCCGGCTCCGGCGGCTCGTACCCCTCCAGGTCCAGGGTGAACGCCTTCACGATGGCCGCGGCGCCCGGGTTGTCCAGCCTCCGGACGAGATCGTGCAGGACCTCCGCGACCTCCCGCGCGTCCTTACCCTCGAACACGACCTCGTTGGCCGCGATCCGGCAGGCGTTGCGCACCCATCGATCCAGGTCCGCCACGTCGTCCGCCAGCTCCAGCACGTCCGTCACGATCTCGTCCAGCAGTCCCCGCTTCTGCATGATCGTGTACAGCATGCCCGCGGAGATGGAGCGGGCCTCGCGGGAGGGGTTCACCTCCTTCAGCACCAGCCGACGGGCGTACTGCGTCGGCTTGACCTTCTCCGCCTTCACCATCGTCCTCAGCACGACCTCCACGGCCTCACGGTAGGTCTCGTCGACCCCGGGCACGGCCACCCCTCACCCCCCGCCGCCGGTTCCCCGACATCGTGTCGTCACGCTCCCGAATGTACCGCCGGAGGGCGCTCAGGAGGGCCCGATAGCTGTCCACCGGTAGCCTCCTGGGCCGACCCAGGATGCACCCCTTAAACCTCCCATCGTGCGTTATCCTGATCCTGGAGCACGCCCGGCACATTTCCCCGGATTTCGGCTTTATAGCCTCAATGGTAACCCCATTCTCAAGTCGATACACGCTCCTGTTTTGGAACTTCCTAACTCGTACGAGCCTTGGTTTCAAATCCGAAAGCTCCCGAAGCGCCTCCCGCACCGTCGCGGGCTGCATCCCCACCTCAGCGTCCAGCATCGGCTCGATCAGCTGCAGCCTCGCGCACCCACACTCGTTGGCCAGCTCCTCCGCGAGCTCCCGAAGACCCTCAAGCGTCTCCCGGAAGAGCACCACGTTCACCTTCACCGGGGTCAGCCCGACCGAGATCGCGGCCTCGATTCCCCGCAGAATCTCCCTCGGAGAGTACCGGGACCGGGTGATGATCCTGTACAGGGACGGGTCGAGCGTGTCGAGGCTGACGTTAACCCGGTCCAAACCCGACTCCCGGAGCTCGTCCGCCCTCCGGCGCAGCAGGCTCCCGTTCGTGGTCAGGGACACGTCCCGAAAGCGGTCCCGGATGCCCTCGATGATGCGGGGGAGGTCCTCCCTCAGGGTGGGCTCGCCGCCGGTGAACTTCACCCGACGGAGGCCCAGCCGGGCGCAGGCCCGGAGCACGCGCACCCACTCCTCGCACGTGAGCTCCCGGCCCGGGCGCCCCTCGCCCTCCCGGTGACAGTACACGCAGTTCATGTTGCACCGGAGGGTGAGCGTCGCGCGAACGCTGTCGACGCGACGGCCCAGGGCATCCCTCACCGACCCTCCCCCGGGGAAAAATCAGGCGGGGAGGAGCGCGTAGATGCGGCAGTAAATGGTTCCACCGATCTCGGGCTTGCCCTTGAACCCCATCTCGATCAGGATGGGGTACGGCTTGTTGTTGTACACGATCACCCCCTCGGTCGGGTGGTACTCGTACTCCATCGGGTGGACCCCGGGACCGATCCCACGGGGCCACGGCAGCCCGGCCTTCAGGCAAGCGTCCCGCAGCGCCCGGGCCGGCGGGCAGCAGCCGTGCGCGGCCTTCTTGTACCCGGGTACCTCGAACACGTCGAAGTACTGGCGCTTCCCGTGCGTCCAGGTGTGCGGTGGCACGATCACCCCGTTCCAGCCCTGGCACATCCGGACGGCGTTCCGGAGGCGCATGTCGTCGTGCTCACCGATCCCCTCCATGGTCGTCTCCGCCTCGCCGATCAGCTTCTTCCGGTACCGGCCGATCCACACCACCACCGCCGATTGGTCCGCCATCTCCATCATCCTCCGGTACGCCCGCTCCCCGAAGACCTTCCGCACCTCCCCCTCCGTCATCGGTCGGCGACCGTCGGTGAACCGCAGCTCGGACACGAGCACCGTCCGCTCGCCGACGCCGGCCTCCCGCAGGAACCTCACCTTGTCCTCACCGTACCGGCGCGCGACCTCGTCGATCGACATCCGACGACCGTTGACCTCCACCTCGTTTTCACTCACCTTAACGGCCACCACCTTCGGCACCTTGCGGCCCCACACCACCAGCCCGGGCCGCTTCACGTGCAGGTGCCCGTCGCGGACCAGGACCACCCCGGGCCCCCGGTAGTCGGCGACGATCCAGCCTCCCTGCACCCGGTAGTCCCCGTGCACCCAGACCTCGGCCGGGGACGGGACGACGCCCAGGAACACGGCCGAGAGCACCGCCGGCGCCCCGTACTCGCGGAAGGCCCGGCCGGCGTACTCGGGGTGCGCCCAGGCGCTGTACCAGGGTAGGGAGTAGACGCTGATGATTCGCTGCCCACCCCACACGGTGTCACCGTTGCGGACCCGGTAGTGCGGCCTGTCCGGCAGCGAGATCAGCGAGAGGTGGCCGACCGCCTGCCCCACCCCGATGACGATGGCCAGCAGCACCGGCACGGACTTGGCGTACCCGACGCTCCGCATCCACTCGGGCAGCCTCCTCAGCCGGTCCCAGGGGTTGACGGCGCTCGTCGGTGTGGTCACCGGCCTTTTCCCACGCGCGTCTCCCCCCGGGCGGGATGTCCGATACATTTTTATATAGCTGCCGTGATCCCGCGCCCGGGGAACCGGCCGCAGCTCAGTCTGGCTAGAGCGCGGGACTGTAGATCCCGTGGTCCCGGGTTCAAATCCCGGCGGCCGGACCACCGGAGATCGTTATGAGATCCATAACGTTTCTGGTTCCCGCTTCGGTGAACTTTTATTCTCAACCCGAGAACGGTGGTTCCGGGGATGCCGAGGATGAAGATCACGTGGCTGGGTCACGCCGCCTTCGAGCTCGAGCTGGACGGGGTCACCGTGCTGATCGACCCGTTCCTGAGCGAGAACCCCAAGGCGGCCAAGTCGCCCGACGAGGTGGAGCCCGACCTGGTCCTGGTCACGCACGGGCACTCGGACCACCTGGGCGACGCCATCGACATCTGCAAGCGAACCGGGGCGACCCTGGTCGGGATCTACGAGATCGCCGTCCACGCCCAGAACCAGGGCGTTGAGAACGTCGAGGAGATGAACATCGGCGGTACGATCGAGGTGGAGGGGCTCGAGATCACCCAGGTGCCCGCCTGGCACTCGTCCGAGATCGTGGAGGACGGGGAGATCGTGGCCGGCGGCACCCCGGTGGGTTACGTGGTCTCGGGCGAGGAGGGCACCGTGTACCACGCCGGCGACACGGGCTTGTCCATGGACATGAAGCTGATCGGTGAGCTCTATGAGCCGGACGTGGCGCTGCTGCCCATCGGCAGCCGGTTCACCATGGGCCCCAAGGAGGCCGCGAAGGCCGTGGAGCTGATCGAGCCGGACGTGGCGATCCCGATGCACTACGGCACGTTCCCGCCGATCGAGCAGGACCCGGAGGAGTTCAAGCGGGAGGTGGAGCGGCTCGACGTGGACACGGAGGTCGTGATCCTGGAGCCCGGCGAGTCGTACGAGCTCTAACGACCCTACCCGGTATGATGAGCACCTTTCCAACCGAGCCCGCGTGAGGACCGCTGTCGGGTCTGACCGGTCCTCCCCTCACCCACCTCCGGCCCGCACCAGCTCCCGGTTCACCCGGTCCAGGAACCGGACGGAGACCACGCCGACGCCGCAGGCCGTTAGGATCAGCCCCAGCAGGCCCGCCCCGGCCTCCAGGAGTGCGAACGCGAGTCCCAGCCCGGCGAAGGTCAACGACGCCATCGCCGTCGAGACCAGGGCCGTCAACCGGCCCCCCTCCCCCAGGCACTCCCGCATCAGCTCGAAGGACCCGGACCGCCACGGCAGCAGGTACCCCGACAGGGCGGAGACGATCGCGATCCCCGCGTACAGGGAGGAGTTCAGCGGGTGCCACGCGGCCTCGAGTAGGGCGAGCGCCCCCGAGACCGCCGTGCACGCCAGGCACCGACGCTCCAGGGTCGATCGGACGGCCTCGGGTCGCTCGAAGTCCCCGACCGCGGTCACCCGGAGGAAGACGCGGCCTCCCCAGCCCATCCTCCGCTCCCCCGTGACCTTGGAGAGCAGGTCGATCAGCCGGTCCTCCAGCTCCCGCGCCTCCCGCTCGTCCCCCTTGACCACAACCCAGAGTTGGTCCACCCGGCGCACGACGCCCACGGACCGGCGGCAGCCCAGGGCCCGGACCTCCTCCACGCCCTCCGGTGTCGCTCTCCGGAGCGCCTCCTCCAGCCCCATCCGGCCCCCGGTGAGGTGGTGCCAGACCCGACGCGCCCTGGGTGACAGGCTCACCCGCAACGCTAGCACACCCGGGGCACCGGGTCCCCTACCGGCTTCTCCACGATCCGGGTTCCGCCCACCTCCGTTTCCATCTCGACCCGGGGCGGGCCCTCCTCCACCCGTCCGATGATCTCCGCGTCCCTACCCACGCTCGTCGACCGGACGGCCTCGAGCACGTCCTCCGCCAGCTCTTCCCGGACCCCGATCACGGCCTTACCCTCGTTGGCCACGTGCAGCGGGTCCACCCCGAGCATCTCGGAGAGGACCCGCACCTCCTCCCGCATCGGGATCCGCTCCTCTTCGATGACGATCCTGACCCCCGACTTCTCCGCCATCTCGTTCAGCGCGCCCGCCAGCCCGCCCCGGGTCGGGTCCTTCATCGCGGTGACGCCGCCCACCTCGAGCGCCGCCTCGACCGCCTCCCAGACCGGGGCCACGTCGGACTCCAGGTCCGTCTCCAGCCCCTGCTGGGCCGCTAGGATCGTCATCCCGTGGTCGCCGATCGTCCCCGTGACCAGGATGACGTCGCCGGGCCGCAGCCCGGAGTCGCGGACGAGCCGCACCACCCGGCCGACCCCGGTCATGGTCACGATCACGTCCACCTCGCCCGTGTCACCCACCTTCGTATCGCCCGTGATCAGGTGCGCGTCCACCTCCTTCAGCACCTCGTCGATCGACCGGTAGATGCGCTTCAGATCCTCGATCGGGAACCCCTCCCGCACGACGAGGGAGCAGGCGAACGCGACCGGTTTCGCCCCCATCACGGCCAGGTCGTTGGCCGTGCCGGCCGCCGCGAGCCGGCCGATGTCCCCGCCGGGGAAGAACGGCGGGTCCACGATGTGCGCGTCCGTGGTGAGGACCATCTCACCCTCGCCGGCCGGGAACGTGGCCCCGTCGTCCAGGTCCTCCAGCGTGACCGAGCCCTCCCCGGTCCGGGAGATCTGAGGCAGGAGTTCCCGCAGCAGCTCCTCCATCAGCTCCCCGCCGGCGCCGTGCTCGCGGCGCACCTCGGACACGGTCCCGTCCCCCGGCAGCTTTTTTACCCCGACTCACCCGCGGGCCCGGGGGTGCGAGCGGATGGGTGTGTGGCACGGCAGGTCGCTGCGGAAGCCGACGGGAGGCAGGATCCGGCCGCACCGGAAGAAGCGAAAGTTCGAGATGGGCAACCCGCCCACCGAGACGCTGGTCGGGGACGAGGTGCGGCTGCGCGAGCGTCGCGGCATGGGCGGCAACGTCAAGCAGGGGCTGAAGTTCGCCACGCACGCCAACGTCGCGGACCCCGAGACGGGCGAGGTCAAGAACGTCCGCATCCTGGAGGTGGTGAAGAACCCGGCCTCGCAGTACTACGAGCGGCACGGGGTGATCACCAAGGGGGCCATCATCCGGACGGAGATCGGGCTGGCGAAGGTCACCAACCGGCCCGGTCAGGAGCCGGTCGTGAACGCGGTGCTGATCGAGAAGGAGGAAGAGGAGTCAGGCGGGGAGTAACCGCTCGGCCAGCTCCCTGAGTCCCTCCCCCGTCCTGACGCTCGTCCGGTACACCTCGATGTCCGGGTTGATCTCCCGAGCCGTCTCCACCATCCGGTCCACCGAGACCCCGCACGGCTCCGCCAGGTCCACCTTGTTGATGACCAGCACGTCCCCCTCCCGGATGATCATCGGGTGCTTGCCGACCACGTCCTCGCCCTCCGGGGCCGACACGACCACCACCCGCTCGTGCGCCCCGACCGGGAAGTCCACCGGGCAGATCAGGTTCCCCACGTTCTCGATGAACAGCACGTCGATCTCGTCCAGGTCCGTCTCCTCCTCCAGGTGCTCCAGCCCGTGCCGCACCAGGTGTGCGTCCAGGTGGCACTCCCGGCCGGTGTTCAGCCCCACCACCGGCACGTCCAGGCGCCTGAACCGCCGCTCGTCGTACTCGCTCACCACGTCCCCGGCGAGCACGGCGAACGAGTACTCGTCCCCGTACTCTCGGATGATCCACTCGATGATCGACGTCTTGCCGGAGCCGATCGAACCCAGGAACTCGACGGCCCGAACCCCGTGATCGTCCAGGTGCTCCCGCACGTCCCTCGCCAGGTTCTCGTTCACCTTCAACAGGTCCTCCGACGCGTCGACCTCCTCCACCCGGTGCATGAAAAATCACCCAAACTCCAGCCTGATGGTGCGCACCTCGCACGAGTCCCCGCCGCGGATCTCCACCGACCTGGACCCGCACCGCGGACACCTCAAGCCCAGCAGCGACGGCAGCTCCTCCGAGCCGAACGCGGCGTGGAGGGCCGGGTCCCGAGCGTCCTTTAAAGCTTCCTCCTCGTCCGTGCTCCACTCCTCCCCGCACTCCCGGCACCGCAGGCGGCCCCGCTCCAGCTCGATCTCGAACTCGGCCCCCTCGGCCGGGGTCCCCTCGGCCAGCGCCTCCAGGCAGAACCGCAGCTGCTCCGGGTTCACCATCGTGAACTCGCCCACCCGGATCCTCACCCCGAGCACGCGCTCCGCCCCGCGCTCCTCCGCGACCTCTAAAACGGCGTCCAGGATCGACTGAGCGAGGCTCAGCTCGTGCAAGCTCGCCCCCAGGGGTACCGGGCCGTTGCCGGGTAAACTCGTTTTGGTCGGAGCGGGCCCCGGGGACCCCGAGCTCCTCACCCTGCGCGCCGTCCGGGCCCTGTCGGAGGCGGACGTGGTGCTCAAGGACCGGCTCGTGCCGGACGACGTGGTGGAACGGTACGCGCCCGACGAGGCGGAGATCATCGACGTGGGCAAGCGGCCCGGGGGCCGCGGGTGGACGCAGGAGGAGATCAACGAGGTGATCGTGCGCGAGGGGCGCCGGGGCCGGACCGTGGTCCGGCTGAAGAGCGGGGACCCGATGGTCTTCGGCCGCGGCGCGGAGGAGCTCGAGGCCGCCCTCCGGCACGGGATCGAGGTCGAGGTGATCCCGGGCGTCACCTCGGCCGTCGGCGTCCCCTCCTCCGTGGGCCTTCCGCTCACCCACCGCCGGTACGCCTCCAGCTTCGCCGTCGCGACCGGCCACGAGGACCCGAGCAAGGAGGAGCCCCGGGTCGACTTCGAGGCGCTCGCCCGGGCGGCCGACACGCTCGTCATCCTCATGGGCGCGCGCCGGCTCCGGGAGATCGCCCGGGACGTGCAGCGCGCGGTCGGGGACGCGCCGATGGCGATCATCGAGCGCGGCACGACCGAAGACGAGAGGATCCGCGTCTGCAGGGTGTCCGACGCCGCCTCCGGCCGCGTGCGGGCGAACCCGCCCGCCGTCATCGTCGTCGGAGAGGTGGTACGATGGTGGCGCGATCTGGCGGGTCAAGGGTGCGTTGAGGGTTAAAATACGCGCCCTGCTGTACGCGTGGAGGTACGCGTGGAACCTCCTCAAGGAGACCGCCACGGTCACCACCGTCCGGTACGCGATCCTGTACGTCTCCTTCCTGCTACTCCTAGGCACCCTCGGCTTCTGGTGGCTGGAGGATCGCCCCCTAGTCGACGCCCTCTACACGACCGTGCTGATCCTCACCGGGGTCGGGTGCGCGAACCCCCCGCGGACCCCCTTCGGCAAGCTCTTCACGATCATCCTCCTGGCCGCGGGGCTCGGCGCGCTCGTTCACGTTATCTCCCGCGTCTTCGGGGCCCTGCTGCGGGGCGACGTGCTGTTGCGGCTCAAGGAGAGCGACGCGCTCGCCAGGATCGAGCGCCTGCGGGACCACGTGATCGTGTGCGGTTACGGCCGCGAGGGCCGCGAAATCGCGGAGAACCTCCGGGAGTTCGGGTTCGACGTGGTCGTCGTCGACAAGGACCCGGAGAAGTGCGAGCGGGCCTTCCGCAGGGGCTACCTGGCCGTGCAGGGGGACGTGACCTCGGAGCGGACCCTGGAGAAGGCCGGGGTGAGGCGCTCCCAGGCCGTGGCCCTCGTCACCGGCTCGGACGAGACCAACGTCTTCGCCTGCGTCCTGATCCGGGACCTCAACCCGGACGTGTGGATCGTGGCCGCCGCCAAGTCCCGCACCGGCGTCCGCACCCTCAAGCGGGCGGGCGCGGACGAGGTGGTCAACATCTACCGGGCGGCGGGCACGGCCATCTCGGACCTGCTCATCGAACCCCTCTCCTTCACCGTGACCGTCCGACACCCCCTGGAGCGGACGAAGGAGGAGCTGCTCACCATCGTCCGCAACGGCGGGATCGTCGTGGACGTGCGCTACCACGTCCCCTCCCTGCCGGAGCCGCTGAAGAAGGAGCTGTGGATCGAGGACGAGAAGGACGTGAAGTCCCGACACGAGCTCCACCGGGAGACCCGCACCCGACGGGCCCTGGAGCGGCTCCACGAGCTGTCCAAGGACGTGCACTCCCACAGGATCGTCGTCCGGCGCGAGGAGGACCGAAAGCGCATCATCGAGGCCCTGGAGGAGATGGGCATCCTGATCGGCGTCGACATGACCCACGAGGAGGTGCTCAAGGAGGTCTTCGGGACCGAGATCTAGCCACCCGAACCGCCGCCCTCACCACCCCACGCAGCGAGGACTCCCGGGCCGTGACCACCTCCAACCCAGCCCGCTCCAGCTCCCTCGAGGTCACCGGCCCGATGCTGACCACCGGCTCCGGCAGGTCGGTCCCCACCGACCTCAGGAAACACCGGGCGGTCATCGCGCTGAAGAAGCAGACCACGTCGAAGTCCCACGGATCCACGCGTACCCAACGGGGCTCCAGATCGTACACCTCCAGCTCCCTCACCCGCACCCCGAACCGCTCCAACCGCTCCCGTAGCTCACCCGTCCTCCGCCGGGATCGCAGCGCGAGCACGCGGGAGTAACCGCGAAGGGCGTCCGCCAGCGCCCCCGTCGTGAACCGCTCCGGCATTACGTCCACGTCCAGCCTGCGCCTCTCCAACGCCCTTCCCGTCCTCGGGCCCACCGCGGCCACGTTCACCCCCGACTCCCTCAGCGCCCTCAGCTCGCCTCCCTCGAGGAACTCAACCGTCCGCGGGCTCGTGAACGCGACGACGTCGTACCGGCGCAGGAACCCCACGGTCAGCCGGGGACGGGGGAGGGGCACCAGCCGCACCGGGTGCGCGATCTCCACCTCCATGCCCGCTCGAGCGAACGCCCGACGCGTCTCTCGATCCAGCCCGGGCGCCCGAACGGCGAGCGCCCTCAACGCTCCCGCCGCTCCCGAAGCCTCTCGGCGATCATCAGCAGCGTCTTTCGCTTGGACTCCACCTTGTCCACGATCAACCGGCCCCGATCCTGCCACCAGCGCTTCGGGTACCGCTTGTCCCTCTGCACCTCGGGATTCAGACCTAGCTCCTCCGCCACCTCCGCGATCTCCCGGAGCCTCGGGTTCTTCACGGCCAGCCGTTTGGGTACCTTCCTGCCCTCCGAGCGCGACCGCTCGGCGTCGAAGTACACGGGCCAGACCACGACACGATCCTTGCCCTTCAACCGGACCGTCGGAGTCTCCGACAACCGAACCCTCCCCAGAGCGGAACCATCGGTGGTATGGGTAGGTGCCTACGGGCGGGCTTGCCGGCCTCCCGGGCCTCCTCGGTGGGGGTGGACCGTGGGGAGGGGGCGGGCCGGCTGGCCCCGGAGCCGCCGCCGGTCCCGGTCACCACGCACCGCACCGGCACGGAGAGTATGCGTAGAACCCTCAGGTGGACCAGCGGGATCTCCACGATCTGACCGGTGAAGGCCAGGCTCGCGAAGGGCTTTCGCACCAGGCACTCGACCGGAATCCCGTGCCTGAGCAGGATCCGGGCGATCTCCAGCACGTCGGAGATCGTGGAGGCCAGCAGGATGTGGAAGCGCGCCTTCAGCCCGCCACCCAGGTCGACCTCCTTACCCCCGACGGCGAAAGGCTTCAGGTCCTCCGGGAGTCCGAACCGCGGCACCGGGAAGAACAGCACCGGTACCATCGCGCCGGACGACTCCTGCAGCGGGTTCGAGACCGCCTCCACGGCCTCCGCGACGTTCAACTCCAGCGAGTAGGAGGGGACGAGGTAGTAGTCCTTCTCCCACGAGTAATCCCTCCCCTGCAGGGCGGAGCAGTCCTTGACGACGAAGTACCGACCGTCGTCCGAGACGCCCGCGAGCAGGACCGCGTGCAGGGCGGGGGGTACGATGACGAACCACCGGCTCACCGTGGCCAGCGGCGCGTAGATCACGACCCCGATCCCGTTGGGATCCTGGAAGTCCGCGGCCAGGGAGAGCAGGGTCGGGAACCAGGGCGGCGAGGTCGCGGCCATCGGTCCGTCCGTCTCCCGGTCCTCCACCGGTATCCCCGTCATCCGGGCGAACCAGGACTCCCGCAGCTCCAGGTTCAGCGGGTTCACGTCCGTCCCCGCCGTGGGCCGCCAGAACCCCTTCGCGACCGCGATGTTGTACAGGGTGAGCGCGGCCACCTCGCCGCACCACGTGTGGTCCGGCACCCCATCACCATCCACGTCCCTTCCGAACTCCGCCTGCCCGTAGTCCGGGCTCGCCACCATGAACCTCAGGCGCGTCGGGTGCATCAGGGGCACTTTCATCTCGCCCTGACCCGTCTCCAGCTTCACCGCCGTGACGGTCCAGTCGTACTCCTCCACCCGCACGCCCGCGGCCGGCGCGGTGAGAAGCAGAAAGGCGATGAGTGGGGCGAGCATGGCGACGATCCACCCCGGGGGGAGCGCCCGGATGAAGCGGTTCGAGCTGGACGTGATCCTCCCCGACAAGCCCGGGCAGCTGGTGCGCATCCTCGAGCCGCTGTCCGAGGTCGGCGGGAACGTTATTAGCATTTCACACTCGCGCGAGGGAGACCGGGCGCGCGTGCACCTCGTGTTCGAGGCGGACGAGCGGGCGGCCCGGGAGTACTCCCGCCGCGTCAGCGAGCTGGAGGACGTCAAGATCCTCCGCTTCGGCCGCGGTCCCGGGCACGAGATGGAGGTCGTCCTCATCGGGCACATCGTGGACACGGACATCAAGGACACGATCGACCGCGTCAACGCGGTACGGGGCGTCCAGGTCGTGGACGTCGACCTGGAGATGCCCGACCCCGAGCGCCGCTCCTCCGCCGGCTTCACCGTCATCTACGAGGACGAGGGCGCCCTCCGCGAGGCGGTCCGCGTCATCGAAGAGATCGCCGAGGAGAAGGACCTCACCGTCCTCTTCCCCCTGGAGGTGGTACGGTGCGCGTCGTCCGACTCTTCGTGATCGGCCTCGGCGCCGTCGGCCGCGGCCTCATGCGACTGCTCAGGGAAAAACGCGACCAGTACGCCCGCCGGCTCAACGTCCGGGTCGAGCTCACCGGCGTCGCCGACTCCCGGGGCGCCTGGATCGGCGAGGACCTCGACCCCGAAGAGGTCCTCCGCGTCAAGGAACGGCACGGCACGGTCGCCGCCGCCGGCGACGAGCGCGACGCCCTCGAGGCGATGGAGGACGCGGACTTCGACGTCCTCGTCGAACTCACCCCCACCGACATCGAGACCGGAGAACCCGGCCTCTCCCACATCCTCAAGGCGATCGAGCTCGGCCGCCACGTCGTCACCGCCAACAAGGGCCCCCTCGCCGTCGCCTACGACCGGATCATGCGCGCGGCCGAGCGCCGCGACGTCATCATCCGCTACGAGGCCACCGCCGGCGGCGCCATGCCCGTCTTCAACCTCGTCCGCGAGACCCTCAAGAGCGTGGACGTGCTCTCCATCGAGGGCGTCCTGAACGGCACCGTCAACTACGTCCTCACCCGCATGGAGACCGAGGGACTCTCCCTCGACGACGCCCTCGCCGACGCCCAGTCCCGCGGCATCGCCGAGGCCGACCCCAGCATGGACATCGAGGGCTGGGACACCGCCTGCAAGATCGTCATCCTCGCCAACTCCATCCTCGGCGTCCGCTGCACCATCGACGACGTCGACGTGACCGGGATCGAGGACCTCACGCCCGAGGCCATCCGCATCGCCAACGAGCGCGGCTACCGCATCAAACTCATCGGCCGCGCCGACCGAGACGGCGACCTCCTCGTCCGACCCTGCCTCGTGCCCAAATCCGACCCCATCGCCCGCGTCCGCGGCGTCATGAACGTCGTCCGCCTCGAAACCGACCTCGCCGGCACCATCTACGTCTCCGGCCGCGGCGCCGGCCCCCTCGAGACCGCCAGCGCCGTCATGAGCGACATCCTCTCCATCGCCGAGCACTCACCGACGACCCGGTAACCACCGAAACAGACCACCCAACACCGAGGACCACGACCGACCACCCTCCCCAACCGACCCCTCCACCAAACTCAACGCCCGAGCCACCCCCGGCGACAACCCCCGCGTCCCCCGCAGCTCCTCCACCAACTCCCGACAGAACCGCCGCACCACCCACTCCTCGTGATTCAACAGCGCGTTCACGTACCCCCGCAACCGATGCCCCAAACACTCCAACGCCTCCGAAAAGGCACCCTCCGGATCCTCCACCGACGCCCGCACCGCCCCCGCCAACCCCCTCGCGTCGAACCCCGCCCGCCGACCGTACGCGTGCACGTACTCCAACCCCCGCAACGCCGGCAACGCCACCTCCCGCTCCACCGGCTCCCCCGACAACCCCAACCCCACCACGTACAGCACCGCACCCACCTCCGAGACCCGCGCCCCCAACTCCCTCCAACGCCGCCGACTCGGCGCCAACCGACCACCCACGTACAGACACAACGACCCCGCCACCGTGGGCTCCGTCACGAGAACACCCCCTTACTCCCTCCAACCCCACCGCCTACACACCTTAAGGACCCGACGCGCCGCCTCCACGTCCCCCCGATCCACCCGCTCCTCCACCCCCAACCGCTCCAGCACCCGCGTCAACCACGCCCTCACCCGACTCGGCCGCTCCAACTCCACCTCCTCCTCACCCCGACGAAACCACCCCAACCAACCCAACAACAACCACAGCGTCTTCCGCACCCACGTGTACGTGATGTGCACCAACGCCCCCAAGATCGCGGCCACCACCCCCCAATCCGGCAGCACGCTCGAGAACTGACCGCCCGTCATCCCCACGTAGATCGCCGCCGCGCACACGAGCAGATCCGCCACCGTAAACCACGTCGACGCCTCAATCCGCCGCTCCAACAGCAAACCCGACAACAACGAGACCGCCGCCAACACCAGGCACAACTCCGCCAGCAACATCCACACCGTCACGCTCACGACGAACCGACCCCACCACCCTCCAACTGACCCAGCCTCTCCACCAACTCCCCCATTAAATCCTCGTCCACCAACACCCGACCCGCCACCTCCAACACCGGCTCCTCCACCACCCGACCGATCACCGAGACCGGACACCCACGCTCCACGCACACCTCCAGCACCTCCCCCACGTCCTCCTCCCCCACCACCGCCAGCACGTTGTCCCAATTCCTCGTGATCGACGCGTACGGAACCGAGTCCAACCGCATCCCCACCCCCGACTTCGCGCACACCAACGCCGCCATCGCCACCAGACCCCCCTTCGTCACATCCTTCGCCGCCTTCACCAACCCCCGCCGCGCCACCTCCGGAAACGCCCGAAACAACCTCCGAGCCCGCTCCATCCGCTCCCGAAACCCACCGTGAATCGGCTCACCCACGAGCAACACCACGTCCCCCGGCTCCGCCCCCCTATCCGTGATCGGCTCCGGCGCCACCAGCTCCCCCATCACCGTCAACGACACCTTCGGCTCCCCCACGTCATCCTCCACCATCGTGTTCCCACCCAGCACCTCCAACCCCAACTCCCGCGCCTGCCGCCCGATGCACTCCGCCGCCTCCAACGCCCCCTCCCACGACGGCGCGATGATCGTATCCACCACGAACCGCGGCCGCCCACCCGCCACCAGCACGTCCGTCGCCGCGTGCACCACCGCCGACTTCCGCACCAGCCGAAACGCGTAGGGACCATCCGCACTCACCACCAGCCCATTCTCCACGCTCACCACCGCCGCGTCATCGAAGTCCGCCAACCCCACCCACGCCTCCGACTCCCCCGGCAACAGCCGCTTCACCACTCGCACGTCGTCCACCGCGTACCGCAGCACGTGCTCCCGCAGGTCCACCGCGACCACCCCCCGGTCAATCCCGGACCGGCGCGAAACTTGAGTCCTGCCCACGGAGCCAGCCCGCCGCGGTTGCCCCAGCCGGGGTCGCGGCACGAGACGGCTCAATCCGCTGGCCCGCGCCACGCTTAGATGAGACGTTAAGGTGGGTGCGAC
The DNA here is from genome assembly GCF_053997775.1 of Methanopyrus sp. Taxonomy (NCBI): domain Archaea; kingdom Methanobacteriati; phylum Methanobacteriota; class Methanopyri; order Methanopyrales; family Methanopyraceae; genus Methanopyrus; species Methanopyrus sp. The sequence continues at coordinate 1,820 of NZ_JBMXXF010000020.1, read as the reverse complement.
GTTAGCGGCGGCGCTGCTCCCGGTACGGCGCAGACGCCTCCTATCCTGATCTCTTGATCCCCTCTGACCACGCTTCCCCGCCCGCTCATTCATCCAAAGGCTCATGACCGTGTGCAAAGTTGAGTCGAGTGGCAATCTGGGGGAGCGTCGTGTTGCTGACCGCGCTGCTAATCGTGTCACTGGTCACGGTCACCAGCGTGACACAACCCACCAAGGCGTTGACAGTCATTCCGGCGTCCAGGGACTGCCCGCCGTGGGTAGTGCCGGCGCTCTTCATTCCGCAGCCCGGAGGAGGCAGTCTCGAATACCCGAGCCTCCTGGGCGACCGTTTCTTGCTCGTGGCACCGCTGTGGCGGGAAGGTGACCACCATCGGGTGATCCTCGGCGCGTACGGGGTGGACGAGGTGGTCTTACCGCGGGGAGCGACCGTCTACCGTGTGTTAATTCCGAGTAAGGTGGAGTGGAAGCGGAATGAACGCTGCAGGCAGGCGGTCCCGCAGGGGCCGTGGCGTGAGGTCCGGTACTCTCTGCGAGAGTCGGACGGGCTGCTCCATCTTAAGCCGTCGAAGGCCGTGGACAACACGTTCGTGGTGGAGGCGAGCCTGCCCGCACGCGGCGAGTGGGTTCGGGTCGCGCTGGCGCCGGGGAACTGGATCGTGGCGCTGGGGTGGACGCTGGACTTCAACGTGCTGACGCTCGACGGGAGGGTCCTGTTCCGGGGCCGACACCCGTACGATGAGGTCGAGTACGATCTACCGGGCGGCGTGCACCTCGCGTTCTGGGTGCACTGGTACGGGCTGGACTTGAGTTGTGAGGAGAGGTGGACGAGGGTGCCACTCCTCGTAATTAAGGACGAAGTACCGAGCGAGTTCAATCCAAGGTGGCAGTACGAGCACAGGCTGCTCTACGGGTACTGCACGGTGCTCGAGGTCCGGACGAGCAAGCCGCTAATCCTGGAGTTCAGAGCGCCGAGGCAAGGTGAAAAGTTAGAATCCCCCACCGAGCTCGTCGACCGGCGTGAGTTCGTCACGGAGGAGTTCGTGCGCAGCCACTGGTCACATTACGTACCACCGATTCCGTCCTTAAGGCTGATGTACGAAATCCTCAGGGCTCTGCCGGTACTACCCCTGCTACCGCTCATCGTTCCCTCGGGAAGGCGTGAGGAGGACCGGCGGCGAGAAAGGACCGACTGACTGCCGGCTCCGGCGAGCCTGGCGCGACCTCCTTTCCGCTTGCAGAGGCCTCCTGAGTGTTGGTACCAGAGCGGCCTGGGCCCGCCGGGCGGACGCACCACCGGGTTCTCCTCACTTCCGCACGGGTTTTGGGTCAACTTTCTCCCCTCGTCACTCCACATCTTGGGGTGAAGGGCATCATCACGCCAGCACCGCATCGCTGCCACCCACGTCGACAGGTTCCTCCCGCCGCCGGCGCGCTTACGTCCACGGATTGAGGGTAGTGGCGTGAGGTCGCACCGCGTATGGCGAGGGAATAGCCATGGCCCTCGGCATGCGCGAGGCGAGGAAGTTGACCCTGCCTCCACTCGACTGAGGCGCTGGCCCACGAGGCGGGGCGAGTAGAGCGGTACGGTCGACTACCGCACGTGCACGCCCGGCTTCACTACGCTGGCGGGGATCGAGTCGTGAGCGGGTTCTGGACACCGGTGGGCTGGGTTCGCGGAGATGATGGGTGGTGGTACCCGCCACCCGAGCACGGGTACGCGCTCCTGAACCTCGAGTACCGGCGGGCCACGAGCACGACCCAGACCGCGCACCCCTGGCCCGTGAACGAGCGCGCGCTCGCCCTCGACGCCGAGTACCGGG
>NZ_JBMXXF010000019.1:0-9554 GCF_053997775.1 Methanopyrus sp. | reverse complement strand
GGGTGGGGCGGTGGTGGAGGTCGCGGGGGCGCCCGAGCCTGGTCAAAGGGGCGGGAATGAGGATCCCGTGGCCGTAGGGCCGTCCCGGGTTCAAATCCCGGCCCCCGCACCAGCGGGGATCGTTCTGAGTTTCGTAACGTTTGGCGGTGGGGCGCGGCGGTTCCGCCCGGGGGTCCCGGGTTTCGGGTTCCCCCCGGGCCTCATCCCGCCGGCGCGTTTACCGTGGGAAGGGTGGGCCGAGTTCCTTGGCGCGTTGGTGCATTTCCTGGGCGGCGGCGACGAACTTGTCGGCCTCGGCGGAGGTCATGAAGTACATCTCGATGCGTTCGGGCTCTAGGCCCATGGCCTTGAGGAGTTTCTTGGCGGCTTGGACGCGGCGGTGGCACTTGAGGTTGCCGTCCTCGTAGTTGCACTCGCCCTCCTTTCAGCCGGCGACGAAGACGGCCCAGGCGCCCCTGGTGAGGGCGGTGAGGAGGTGTTCGATGCCGATGCGGCCGGTGCAGGGGACGCGGATGATGCGGACGCTGGTGGGGTACTGCATGCGGCTGGTGCCGGCGAGGTCGGCGGCGCCGTAGCCTCACTCGTAGCAGCAGAAGGCGACGACGGTGGGTTCTTCGGTCATGGTGATCACCCGTGCGGGCGCTGGTGGGCTCGATTTAAATCGGTTGTCATTGGGTGGTTCGATCGGGGTGTTGTTCGTGGTTCGGGTGGTCGTGGAGGGTGTGCGGGAGGTGTCGGGTGAGGTGTCGCCGCCGCCGTCGAAGAGTGGGTCGCATCGGGCGTTGTTGGCGGCGGCGTTGTGTGAGGGGGAGACGGTGTTGAGGAACGTGTTGGAGGCGGATGATGTGCGGGCGACGGTGGGGTTGTGTCGGGCGTTGGGTGCGGGGTTGGAGGTGGAGGGTGAGGGTCGGTGGGTGGTGCGGGTGTCGGGGTTCGGTGGGGAGCCGGGGGTGCCGGGGGATGTGGTGGATTGTGGGAATTCGGGGACGACGTTGCGGTTGGGGTGTGGGGTGGCGGGGTTGGTGGAGGGTCGGGTGGTGTTGACGGGGGATCGGTCGTTGCGGTCGCGGCCGGTGGGGGATTTGTTGGCGGCGTTGCGGTCGTTGGGGGTGGAGGCGTGGGGTCGGGTGCGGGAGGGTGAGGAGTTTCCGCCGGTGGTGGTGTCGGGGCGGCCGTTTCGGGAGCGGGTGGCGGTGTACGGGGACGTGAGTTCGCAGTTCGTGAGCGCGTTGTTGTTCTTGGGGGCGGGGTTGGGTGGGTTGCGGGTGGATGTGGTGGGTGGGTTGCGGTCGCGGCCGTACGTGGGGTTGACGGTGGAGGTGTTGGAGGCGTTTGGGGTGTCGGTGGGTTGGGAGGGGTCGTCGTTCGTGGTGGAGGGTCGGCCGGGGTCGCCGGGGGAGTTTCGGGTGGAGAATGATTGGAGTTCGGCGGGTTACTTCGTGGCGTTGGGGGCGATCGGTGGGGAGGTGTGGGTGCGTGGGGTGGATCTGGACTCGTCGCATCCGGACCGGCGGATCGTGGAGATCGTGGAGGAGATGGGGGCGGTGGTGCGGGAGCGGGGTGATGGGGTGGTGGTGCGGTCGTCGGGGTCGTTGGAGGGGGTGGAGGTGGATCTGTCGGATGCGCCGGATTTGGTGCCGACGGTGGCGGCGTTGGGGTGTTTTGCGGAGGGGGTGACGCGGATCGTGAACGTGGGTCACGTGCGGTTCAAGGAGGTGGATCGGTTGCGGGCGTTGGCGGAGGAGTTGCCGCGGTTTGGGGTGGAGGTGCGGGAGGGTCGGGATTGGTTGGAGGTGCGGGGTGGTGAGCCGGTGGGGGCGCGGGTGAGTTCGCGGGGGGATCATCGGATGGCGATGGCGTTGGCGGTGGTGGGGGCGTTCGCGCGGGGGGAGACGGTGATTGAGGGGGCGGAGGCGGTGTCGGTGTCGTACCCGGGGTTCTGGGAGGATTTGGCGTCGGTGGGGGTGCGGGTGCGGTCGGGGTAGCGTCGGGGTATTAAGGGCGGTGGTCGGTTCGTGGGGTGGGGTGTTCGTTGAACACGTTGGGTCGGTGGTTTCGGGTGACGACGTGGGGTGAGTCGCACGGTCGGGCGCTCGGCGCGGTGGTGGATGGGTGTCCGGCGGGGTTGCCGCTCTCGGAGGAGGATGTGCAGAGGGAGTTGGATCGGCGGCGTCCGGGGCAGTCTTCGGTCTCGTCGCCGCGGTCGGAGCGGGATCGGGTGGAGTTCCTGTCGGGGGTGTTCGAGGGTCGTACGCTCGGGACGCCGATCAGCATGGTGGTGTGGAACGAGGACGTGGATTCGTCCCGGTACGAGCCGATCAGGACGCGGCCGCGGCCGGGGCATGCGGATCTGACGTATCGGTGGAAGTACGGGCACGTGGATTGGCGGGGTGGTGGTCGGGCGTCGGGGCGGACGACGGTGGGTGTGGTGATGGGTGGGGCGGTGGCGAGGAAGTTGTTGCGGGAGGCGCCGTTGGAGGAGCCGTTGGGGGTGGAGATCGCGGGTCACGTGGTGCGGGTGGGTTCGGTGGAGGTGGGTGAGGTGGGGGAGCTTTCCGCGCGGGAGATTCGGCGGCGGGCGGAGTCGAATCCGGTGCGGTGCGTGGATGGGTCGGTGGCGGAGGAGATGGTGGGGGAGATCGAGCGGGCGCGGGAGGAGGGGGATTCGGTGGGTGGGACGGTGGAGGTGGTGGCGGAGAACGTGCCGCCGGGGTTGGGTGATCCGGTGTTTGGGCGGTTGGATGGGGAGTTGGCGGGGGCGTTGATGGGTATTCCGGCGGTGAAGGCGGTGGAGATCGGGTCGGGCGTGGAGTGCGCGCGGATGCGGGGTTCGGAGCACAACGATCCGATCGTGTGGCGGGAGGGGCGGCCGGTGGTGGAGGGTGGGCGGTGCGGTGGGGTGTTGGGTGGGATTTCGTGCGGGGGTCGGTTGGTGGTGCGGGTGCACGTGAAGCCGACGCCGTCGGTGTCGGTGCCGCAGCGGACGGTGGATCTGGCGTCGGGGGAGGAGGTGGAGCTGTCGGTGGAGGGGCGGCACGATCCGTGCATCTGTCCGCGGGTGGTGCCGGTGGCGGAGGCGGTGGTGGCGATCGTGTTGGCGGACGCGGTCCTGCGGGCGGGGTACGTGAACCCGGACAGCGTGGAGTTGCCGGCGGCGTCGGTGGAGGATCGGTGGGAGGCGCTGCGGCGGAACGTGGGTGAGGGTTGAGCTTCGGTCGGGATGGTGGGGTTTAAACGGGCGGGTGAGGGGTCGGGCGGGGGGTCTCGGGATGGAGAAGCTGGTGCTGCTGCCGGGTCCGGTGATGGTGCACGAGGACGTGCTGTTGCGGTCGGCGAAGCAGGTGATGAATCATCGGAGTGAGGAGTTCGAGGAGGTGCTGCGGGAGTGTTTGGAGCTGTCTCGGTACGTGTTCCAGACGGAGGGTGAGGTGGCGATCATCACGGGCTCGGGTACGGCGGGGATGGAGGCGGCGGTGTACAGTCTGGTGGAGCCGGGTGAGGAGGTCGTTGCCGTGGTGAATGGGAAGTTCGGGGAGCGGTTCGCGGACATCGCGGAGCGGCGGGGCGCGGAGGTGGTTCGGGTGGAGTTCGAGTGGGGTGAGGCGGCGGATCCGGAGCGGGTGGAGGAGGCGTTGGCGGACTCGGGCGCGGAGGTCGTGACGATGGTGCACTGCGAGACGTCGACGACGGTGTTGAACCCGGTGGAGGAGGTGGCGCGGGTCTGCCGGGAGTACGACGTGATCTTCGTGGTGGACGCGATCTCGTCGCTGGGTGGTGCGGAGTTTCGGATGGATGAGTGGGGCGTGGACGTGTGCGTAACGGGGTCGCAGAAGGTGCTGGGATGCCCGCCGGGGCTGGCGCTGGTGGCGGTGAACGAGCGGGCGCGGGAGCGGATGGAGGAGCGGGAGTCGGGCAGTTACTACCTGGACCTGCCGAAGTACCTGGAGTTCCTGAAGGAGGATCCGATGCAGACGCCGTACACGCCGGCGGTGAACGCGTGCTACGCGCTGCGGGAGGCGCTGCGGCGGTTGCGGGAGGAGGGGTTGGAGCGTCGGTGGGAGCGGTGTCGGGAGCTGCAGCGGGTGGTGCGGGAGGGGATCCGGGCGCTGGGGTTGGAGCTGTTCGTGGAGGATGATGGGGTCGCCTCGCCGACGGTGACGGGGATCGTGTACCCGGAGGGGGTGGACGATCGGGAGTTTCGGGGGCTGCTGCGGGACAAGTACGATGTGGTGGTGGCTGGGGGTCAGGATCACCTGGCGGGGAGGATCTTCCGGATCGGTCACATGGGTGAGGTGCGGGTGCGGGACATGGTGACGGCGGTGACGTGCGTGGGGTTGGCCATGCGGGAGCTTGGCGTGGACGTGGACGTGGGGGCGGCGGCGGAGGCGATGGCGGACGCGGTGGGTTAGCGGAGCTCGCGGAGGGCCCAGCGCTCGGTGCCCGTTCCCACCCGGATCGCCCTTACGGCGTCGATGACGTTGCCGTTCAGGATCATGGTGACGGAGAAGATGACGGTGCCGGGGAGGACCTCGGCGGGGGTGCCGCGGGGGACGGGGCGGGCGCCGGCGCCCTGGCCCGCGCCGATGAGGGCGCCGGCGGTGGGTCCGACCTGGCTGAGGTGGTCGGTGGTGGCGAGGAGGACGGGGTCGTCCGTGTCGGGGCCGACGTAGCCCACGCCGGGGATCTCCGTGGGCTCGCGGATGGGTCCGCCGCCCACGTCGTAGCACAGGTTCTCGATCGCGCGCCGGCACACCTCGGCGACCTCGTCCACGCGGTTCTCCGCGGCGTAGGTGTCGAAGAGGGCGACGATGAGGTCCTGGTACTCGGACTCGGGGCACTTGGCCTCGGCGTAGGAGGGGCCCTCTCCGGCCGTCTCGGGCTCCTCCGAAATCCCCATAACGTCCCCGCCGCCGTACCTCCCCAGCAGCTCCACGACCGCGGCGTTGAGCTCCTCGACCACGTCCCGCTCCGCCACGTACACGACCGCCAGGTCGTCCCCGCAGAGCGGCCCCAGGACGAGGTGAAGCACGCCCTCGCGGTACCGGGCGCGCAGCTCGCGCAGGTCCCGCTCGATCCTCCTCCGCAGCGGGTCGGGCACGCGGACGTCGTCCTCGGACACGTCGGCCGAGATCGCGACGGCCCGCAGGCTCATGGCGGCCCCCTCCCCCCGGGGGGAGGGCCGTGGTCACGGTGGTCGAGGAGGACGCGAGCGCCGTGGATCGGGTCGTGAACGCGCTGCGCGCGGGGAAGCTCGTCGCGCTACCCTGCGACACGGTCTACTCGCTCAGCTGCGACGCGACCGACCCCGAGGCCGTGGAGCGCGTGTTCGAGGTCAAGCGCCGGCCCCGGGACAAGCCCGTGAGCGTGGCCGTGCACTCGACGGAGGCCGCGCTGAGGCTGCTTAAGCCCGTACCGGGGCTCCGGCGGGCCCTGGAGACCCTCACCCCGGGCCCGGTGACCCTCGTCGCCCCGGTCCGGCCCGGGGTCGTGGCGGAGCAGGTGACGGCCGGCCGGGACCGGCTGGGCGTGCGGATCCCGGACCACCCCTTCTTCCTCCGGGTCGTCCGCCGGTTCGGGCGGCCCGTGGTGACCACGTCCGCGAACCTCTCGGGTCGGCCGGCTCCCGTGAGCTCGGACGAGGTGATCGAGCAGCTGCGGGGCGGGGTCGACCTCGTGGTGGACGGGGAGTGCCCGATCGGGGAGCCGTCAACGGTCGTCGAACTTCGACCGGACGGCGAGATCAAGATACTTCGCGAGGGCCCCCTGTCCCGGGATGAGGTGCTGCGGGCCCTGAGGGGGGAGGTCCCGAGTGTCGGAGAAGGGTAAGGGCCTGAAGGCGTTCCTCAACGGCTTCCGGGAGGCGGTGCTCGACGTCACCGGAGGGGAGGGCGTGCTCGTCTACTCCGGGTGCGCCGGCACGTGCACACCCTTCGCCGAGCTTCTCGCCTTCACGCTCCGGGAGACGGACCTGGAGCAGTACTACTCCATCGACCTGAGCCGGGAGTTTCGCCGGATGGAGCTGCGGGAGCACGGGTTCGCGGTCACGGACGAGACCGAGCGGCTGGACGAGGCGGACGCGATCGTGCTGCTCGGCGGCCTAGCGATGCCTATCTCCGACGTCACGGTCGAGGACGCGCGCGAGTTCGTGGAGGAGCTGGGAGACCCGCCCGTCATCGGCGTCTGCTTCATGAACATGTTCGAGCGGGCGGGCTGGACGGAGGAGCTGGACTTCCACGTTATCATCGACGGGTACCTGGAGGTCACCGTGGGGTAGGGGGACGCCGCGGATCGGCGTGCCCAAGCGGACGGTCCGGGTGCGTGTGACCGAGGAGCACGGGCTCCGGTTCCGGCCCTGGGCCCTGGGGGACGCGGACGCGGTCGCCGACGTGCTGTACCGGGAGCTCTACCCGCACGAGCTCCTGGAGGACGCGCGCGAGGTCGTGGACGCCGGCGCGCACGTGGGGGCTTTCACCGTCCTGGCCGCGGCCCGGGGCGCGCGCCGAGTCCTTGCCCTGGAGCCCCACCCCGAGAACGCGGAGCTGCTGCGGCGGAACGTGGAGGAGAACGGGATCGACGCGGAGGTGATCGAGGCGGCCGCCTACGACCGCGAGGACGAGGTGAGGATGTACGTGGCCCCTTCCACCGTCGCGCACTCCGTCGAGATGGTCCGGTCCCGGGAGACGATCCGCGTCGAGACGGTCCGGATCGACGACCTGGGCGCGCGCCCGGACCTGATCAAGCTGGACGTGGAGGGCGCGGAGGAGCGCGCCCTGCGCGGGGCCGAGCGGACCCTGGAGGAGCACGCGCCCCGGGTCGTCGTCTCCGCCTACCACTACCCGGGCCAGGAGGAGGACGTGCGGCGATGGCTGGAGGATCGAAACTACCGCGCGGAGCTGCGGGTGAGGGAGGCGAGCCCGTACCGCAGTCCGACCCTGCGGGTGCCCGTGGTGCTCGGGGAACCCCGCGCCTGATCGTGCTCCACGCCCGGGACTGCAACCCTAAGGCCTGCACGGCGCTGAGGGCGCACCGGATGGGTCTCGTCGAGCTCGTGCGGAGCCCCCGGGACGTCCCGACCGGGGCCGTCGTTCTCGACCCGACCGTGGAGCGCGCGCTCTCCCGGGAGGATCGCGAGGCGGCCGTGCGCCGGGGTCTCGTGGCCGTGGACTGCTCCTGGAAGCGCGTGGACCGGTACTTCCGCCCACTCCGCGACCGGTGCGCGCCCCGCATCCTGCCCTACCTCGTCGCCGCCAACCCCGTGAACTACGGGAAGCCCTGCCGGCTCAGCACCGTGGAGGCCCTGGCCGCCGCCCTCTACATCCTCGACTTCCGGCGCGAGGCGGAGGATCTCCTCTCCCGGTTCAAGTGGGGCCCCGCCTTCCTCGAGCTCAACCGGGAGCGGCTGGAGGCGTACCGGCGGGCCCGGGACAGCGCCGAGGTCGTGCGGGCGCAGGAGCGCTTCCTACCGGAGGGGGCCCGGCGACAGGGTTAAAGTCGGGCGGTCCCGGCGCCCTCCGGGGGTGAGGGCGGATGGCCCGGTTCCCGGAGGCCGAGGCCCGGCTGTTCAACAAGCTCATCTGCATGCGGTGCAACGCCAGGAACCCACCGGACGCCACCAAGTGCCGGAAGTGCGGGTACAAGGGACTGCGACCCAAGGCCAAGGAGCCGCGGGGCGGCTAGCGGCGGGATGCGCATGGGCGTCTTCGAGGAGCTCCGCGAACGCGCCCCCTGTCACCTCACCCTGCTCGACCCGGTGGACGTCGAGCCCCGGCGGGTGGCGTCGACCCTCGAGCCGCTGCTGGAGGCCGGCACGGACGCGATCCTGGTCGGGGGCTCCACGGCCCACGCCCGCCAGGTTGAGGCCGTGGTGGACGCGGTCAGGGAGGTGACCGACCTCCCCGTGATCCTCTTCCCCAACGGCCCCGAGGGGCTCGCCCCCAACGCGGACGCGGTCCTGTTCATGAGCCTGCTCAACTCCCGGAGCACGTACTACCTGATCGAGGCGCAGGTCAAGGGCGCCCCGCTCGTCGAGGAGTTCGGGCTCGAGAGCATCCCGACCGGCTACCTGGTTCTGGGCGAGTGGGGCACGAGCGTCTCCGTCGTGGGCGACGCCCGGGTGCTCCCCTTCGACCGGCCCGAGCTGATCGTCGCCCACGCCCTCGCCGCCAAGCACCTCGGCATGCGGGCCGTGTACCTCGAGGCGGGGAGCGGCGCGCCCGAGCCCGTACCGCCCGAGATCGTGAGGCGCGTCGCCGAGATCGGGCTGTTCACGATCGTGGGGGGCGGGATCCGGGACCCCGACGTCGCCCGCGAGCTCGTCCGCGCGGGCGCGGACGCGATCGTCACCGGCACCGCGGTGGAGCGCGACCCGGAGCGGGCCGCGGAGCTCGCACGGGCCGTCTCCGAGGCCCGATGAGCCCTCCGGGCGCCGCCGCGGAGGTGATCGGTTGCGGGCCGCCGCCCTGCTGAGCGGCGGCAAGGACTCGGTGCTGGCCGCCCACCTGGCGGCCGAGGAGGGGTACGAGCTGACGCACGGGATCACCGTGATCCCCTCCAACCCGGAGAGCCGCCTGTTCCACGTGCCCAACGCTGACCTCGGCACCGTGATCGCCCGGGCGATGGGCCTCCGGCCCGTGCGGGTCCGCTCCGGCCGGGGCGACGCCGCCGACCTGCGGGCGCTGGCCCGAGCCCTGCGGCGGCTCGACGTGGACGCCCTCGTCTCCGGCGCGATCGCCTCACGGTACCAGCGGGAGCGGCTGGACCGCGTCTGCCGGAGGCTCGGGATCGAACCCGTGCACCCGGTGTGGGGCCTGGACCCGTTCGAGGAGCTGGAGCTGCTGCTGGAGCGCGGCTTCGAGGTCGTGATCGTGGCCGTCGCCGCGGCGGGACTGGACGCGTCCTGGCTCGGCCGACGGCTCGACGAGGCGGCGGTCCGGGACCTCCGCAGGCTGCACGACCGGTACCGCGTGCACCCGGCGGGCGAGGGAGGCGAGTACGAGACCCTCGTGCTCGACGCTCCCCTGTACCGGGAACGACTCGTCATCGAGCGCGCCGTCAAGCGGTGGGAGGGCGACTCCGGGTACCTGGAGATCCGGGAGGTGCGCACGGAGCCCAAGGATCGGGGCGGAACCGCCCGCCCGCGATGATCGGACTGAGCTACGGCGAGCCCCGCGCGATGAGCGGGGACACGGGGGTGAGCGTCCGTCGGACGATCGAAAGTGGGGCGGGCGGATGAGCGGGCTGAACTCGGCCGAGCCCCTCCGATGAGGAGGGGACCACGGGGCGACGCCCGCGGTACCTCACGGGATGATGAGCGCTCCCGATACGGTTTCCCGCGGACGGGTGACGAGTGCGGGACCCATCTGACCCGGATCCTCGCCCTCCTCCCGCTCCTCCTGCTCCCGACGGGCTCGGTCGCCGCCGACGTGATCGTGGACGTAGTGCCCTACGTGGACAGTGACGCCTGGTCCGGGGAGCACGTGACCGCGCTGCGGGACTTCCTGAGCTGGTGCGGGGAGCGCGGGGTCAAGGTCGCCGTCTTCCACTACAACTTCTGC
>NZ_JBMXXF010000018.1:0-11092 GCF_053997775.1 Methanopyrus sp. | reverse complement strand
GGGTGCGGCTGCACGTGCACAACGTGCTGGTGAGTTGGAGCGATCAGAGCGCTCCGGTGGACTTCGACGCGTTGGCCCGGGACATTCGGCGGTCTCAGATCGTCGTGTTGGACAACATGGGGCCGCTACCGGGCCCGTTCGTGGAGGAGCTCTCGGCGCGGGTGCTGGGGCGTCCGGTGGCGGACGTGTCGAGTTTCTTCCGGGAGCTGGCGCGGGAGAAGCGGCTCGTGGCGTGCGTGACGGGGGATCAGCACGATTTCATCCTGTTCGGTCCGAGGTGTCGGAGGGTTCGGGACAACACGGCCGCGGTGGCGAACCTGGGGTTCCTGTTCCGGTTCTCCGACTCTCTGGTGCCGGTGGTGGAGTACCTGCTGTGGCTCGCGTACCCGGACGTGCCGGCGGAGCGGCTGCGGCTTTCCTCGGTCCGGGTTTCCTTCGTGGCCGCGTACGTTCCGGGCCGTGGATGGGTGTTTCCGGAGGTCCCCGGGGCGGAGTTGGAGGGGGCGTACCACCGGTGGCTGCGGCGGTTGGCGGCGGGGGAGAGGGGCCTGTGGTTTGAGGTGAGGCTGGCGATCCTTCCGTCCTGGGTGCGGGGGCTGCGGGAGCGGTGCCTGGGGTTCCTGCGGTCGTTGGAGCTCCCGGGTCGGCGGCTGGTGGTGGTGCTCGGTTACGTTGACGCCCTTTACAAGGGCGAGTCGGGGCTGGTGGAGCGGGTGGTGGAGGATATCCGGAGGGAGCTGGCGCGGTCCGGGCTGCGGGACGTGGGCGTGGTGGCCCTGCTGTGCGACGGGAACGTGGTCCCGCCGGTGGACTTCGAGGGTCGTGGGCTGCTGCAGGAGCTGCGGCGGTTGGGGTACGAGGTGGCGGCGGTCGTCTCGCTGTGGGCGTTCACGATGAACTACCCGTACCCGGCCGCGTGGGCGCTCCGGGAGCTGGACGCGCCCGTGATCAAGGTGGTGTACCCGTTCTGGTCGGACTGGGCCTGCGAGCCCTGGCACTACCTGGATCTGGAGAAGGATGCGCCGAACTCGGGGCTCGTGGGGGCCGTGTTCGAGTGGGGGTATCAGGTGATCGGGGGTCCGGAGGCGGAGGGCGCGTTCTGGTTCAAGCTGTGCGCGCTGAAGCGGTCGGATCGGATGAGCGTCTTCCCGCTGCGGGACATGGTGCGGGATCTGGCCCGGCTGGTGGTCGGGTTCGTGCGGTTGCGGTACCTGCCGGAGTCGCGGAAGCGGGTGGCGTTCGTGCTCTACTGTTACCCGCCGGGTCGGGACGCGATCGGGGCCGCGTACCTGGACGTGTTCCGCTCGCTGATTAACGTGCTGGCGGCCATGGCGGAGCGGGGGTACGACCTAGGACCGGCCGGGGAGGTGTTCCGCCGGGTGGTGGAGCTGCGGCGCCGGGATCCTAAGGAGGCGGAGGCGTTCGAGGATCGACTCGCGCACGCCCTGATGGAGGCCGCGGACCTGGTGCTGAAGAACGTGGGTCCGTGGGCGAAGGGTGAGCTCGCGGGGATGGTCCGGCTGTACCGGGGTGGGCGCGCCGAGCGCGTGATTCGCTGGAAGTCGGGTGAGATGAGGGTCATCGTGGAGGGCGGTCGGGTGGTCTGGGTGGACGTGGACGGGCGCTCGTACGTGCTGGGGACGGTGGGGCCGGATCAGCTGGTGCCCGTGGAGGAGCTCGAGCGGTGGTACCGGGAGGACGTGCTCTCCCGGTTCCGGTACTACCTGTCCCTGCTGCGGGGTGACGACGAGCGGGTGCGGCGGGCGCGGGAGGCGTTGGAGCGGTGGATGCGGGCGGTGGAGGAGCGCTTCGGGCCGCCGTCGGACAACCGGGGGATCATGCGGTGGGATCGGTACTATGTGATCCCGGCGCTCCGGCTGGGGAACGTGGTGATCACGCTGCAGCCCGTGCGGGGCTGGTCGGGCTCCCCGGAGCTCGTGTACCATTCGCCGGACCTGCCGCCTCAGTGGCAGTACATCGCGGCGTACGAGTGGTTGCGGCGCGTGTTCCGGGCGGACGCGGTGGTGCACGTGGGCACGCACGGGACGCTGGAGTGGCTGCCGGGGCACCAGGTGGGGCTGCTGGGGGTGGACTGGCCGCACGTGCTGCTGCCGGACGTTCCGCACTTCTACGTTTACATCGTCAGCAACCCGGGCGAGGCCATGGTCGCCAAGTACCGGTCGGGCCCGGTGCTGCTGACCCACCTGCCCCCGACCTGGAGCTACTTCCGGGACTTCGAGCGGTACGATCGGCTGTGGCGCGAGGTCACGCGCTACCTGCAGCTGCGGATGATCGGCGGAGACCCGAGGATGCTGGGCGAGCTTCGGAAGAGGATCGTGGAGGAGGCGGGTCGGTTGGGACTGCTGCGGACCGTGGTCGACGCGATCCTGTCGGAGCGGGGTGGTGAGGCTCGGGACCCGAGGCGGTGGGCGCTCGAGCACTTCGACGAGTTCGTGAGCAAGCTGCACGACTTCCTGCTGGACCTGGCGCTGAGCAACGTGGCGTACGGGTTGCACGTGTACGGTCGGGGCCCGGACCGGGAGGCGGCGATCCGGGAGGCGGGCGTGCTGGCCTCCTCGATGCCGGACGTGAACGCCGTGTTCGCCTACTACGCGGGCCTGATCGAGCAGCCGGATCCGGGCGAGCTGGAGCGGTTTCGGGCGGAGCACCCGGACGCGTTCGCCGGGTTCAAGCGGCGGCTGAGGGAGTGCCTCGCCCGGCTGCTCCGGGAGATCCTGCTGGATCCGGGCCTGGTGAGGGGACTGGACGAGTACGTTCGGTGGAAGGATCTGGAGGAGTACTACGGGTGGCGGCCCCGGCTCACCAACCCCGCGACCCGGGCGTTCCGGGGCTTCCGGGATCGGTTGGTGGAGCTGGCCCGGCGGGCGGTGCTGGAGACGTTCGGGGCGATGCGGGAGGATCGGGAGTACGAGCACCTGCTCGCGGAGGCCGCGGCCCGGGTCTACCGGATCTACGCGCACTACCTGCGGTCGGGGGAGTCGGAGCTGGAGAACCTGCTCCGGGGGTTGGACGGGCGGTTCGTGCCGCCGGGGTTGCTGGGGGAGCCGATGTGGAACCCGGCCGTGCTGCCCACGGGTCGGGACGGGTACCCGATCGATCCTAACATGCTGCCGACGCCGGAGGCGTGGGAGGTGGCCAAACGGCTGGTGGATGAGTTCCTGGCCCGGTACTACCGGGAGCACCGGTCCTGGCCGGAGGCCGTCGGCGTGGTGATCTGGGGCGTGCACGAGCTCTGTACGGGTGGGCTGAACATCGCGATGGTGCTGTACCTGCTGGGCGTGCGCCCGGTGTGGGATCCGGACTCGGGTCGGGTGATCGGGGTGGAGCTGATCCCGCTGCGGGATTTGAGGGTGCGGGTGGACGGGCGGTGGCTCCGCCGGCCGCGGATCGACGTGGTCGTGTGGGCCGCGCTGCACATGGAGGCGCCGTTGAAGCTGCTCGCCGACGCGTTCTACCTGGTCTCGCACGTGGACGAGCCGTCGGAGCTGAACTACCGTCGGCGGCACTACCTGGAGCTGAGGCCCCGGGTGGAGGAGGAGCTGCGGCGGTTGGGTTACTCGGCCCGGGAGGCGCGGGAGCTGGCGGACGTGATCGCCTCCAGCGGGTACTTCGCGCAGCCGCCGGGGGTCTTCACGGGGGCGGGCGCCTCGGACGTGGTGGAGCACGCGTGGACGGACGTGTCAGGGACCGTGGGGGTGCTCGAGGGTCCCTCGGAGGCGCTGCGGCGGTTCCAGGAGCGGTTCTGGGAGCGGTTCCGGGAGGCGTGCGAGGCGCGGATGGCGTACGTGTACTCGGCGCGGGCGCGGATCGTGGTCGTGCGTCAGGGCGAGCGGGTCCGCGTGATGGTGCTGCGGACGAGCACGGACGAGGTGTACCACGCGATCCCGTCGGTCACCGCGTTCCGGTACCTCATGTCCAAGGTGCGGGCCGTGGTGCACAGCGTGGTGAACACCTGGGGCCTGATCGACACGGACGACTTCTACGACTGGGTGGGCGGGATGGCCCTGTACGCCACGTTCGCCTCCGGGCGCGCCCCGGAGGTGTACATCGCCAACGCGATCGACCCGACCGCGGCCTGCACCCGGTCCGCGTTCGAGCAGCTGGCGGGTGAGGTCTACACCAAGCTGCTGAGCCCGTCCTGGTGGAACGCGATGCTCCGGCACGGGGACTACGGGTGGTCACGCGTCGCCCGTCGGATCGAGTTCCTGGCCGGCTGGGGGATCACCGTCCCGTCCCTGCGCGCCCCGCTCAACGGGCTGTACACCCGGGTGGCGAGCCGGCTGCTGGAGGAGCTCTCAAGGCATCCGCCGAGCACGGAGTACGGGTGGGCGTCGGTCGTCTCCTCCCTGGCCTGGTTCGTGGAGCTGGCCCGGCTGGGCGTCTGGCAACCTCGGGACCGCTCCGTGCTGGTCAGGGTGGCCCAGACGCTGCTGCGGGTCATGGCCCGGCACGGGCCGGCCACGTGCCACCACACGAGCCCGAACCCGGCCCTGGTCGCGTACGCCGTCCGGGTCCTGCTGGAGGCGGGGTACTCGTACTCGGAGATCGCGGGCCTAGTGAACCAGGTGTTGGAGTGGTACCAGCGGCTGGATAACCCGGAGATCGTGCGGCAGATCCGCACCCTGCTGAGGGAGGTGCTGCGGAGGTACGGCCGGCCCGGAACGGCCGCCCCCGGGTCCGCGTCACCGGGGGCCCGGAGCTCCTCGGTTCAGGGCGCTCGGTCCGGCCCCTCAGGGGTCGCCCCCACGGCCGTCGGGAGGCGCGGGGTGGCCCGGGCCCGTGGTGGGTCCCCGGGATCGGCGGCGCGGCCGTCCCCGTTCTCGTCCTTCCGCTCGGCCCTCGGTGCGGCGGCTCGGGCGGTCACGACGTCGGTCCGGGCGGTCGTCGTTCGGGCCGGGTCGGTGAGTGTCTCCGGTGGGGCCTCAGGGCCGTCGGGTCGCGCGGGCTCGGGTCTGGGTGGTCGTGGGGGCCGGACGGTGACGATCGGCGTCCGTGGGGCCCCGATCTCCGGTCGGCTGAGTGCGGGTCGGGTCGGCGGTGGCGCGGCCGGTTCGTCGGGTTCGGTCTCCCGCGCCTCGGCGGTCGGGTCGGTCTCGGCGGCCCGGGGCGCCGTCGGGAGGTCGGCGGCGAGCGGGAAGGCGGCGGCGAGGGCGGCCAGCACGCTGTCGAGGGCGGCGGCTCAGGCCTCCTCGTCGGTGCGCAGGATCTGGGAGTGGGTGCTGGCGCTGGTGCTCACGGTGCTGATCGTGTCGGGGTGGGTGGCCGCGAGGCGCGGGGTGGTCGCCCGGGGGCCGCGCTGGTAGTCAGCCTAGGAGGGCTTCGGCGAGGGCGCGGGCGGTGCGGGAGGTGTGCTCGCGGGGGACCGCGACGCTGACGGCGACGGCCCCGTAGGCGCTGCCCAGTAGCTCGAACCCGGGGCAGGAGGCGAGGAACGTGGACACGTCCTGGTGGGACATGCCCTCGCCGACGACGGTGACGAGGCCCACGTCCTCCCGTACCTTGCACTCGTAGTCGAGGTGGCGGAGGGCCTCGCGGGCTCGGTCCACCTCCCCCTCCTCGATGAGGATGTTGATGCGGGGTTCGGAGGCGGTGGTGAGGAGGGCGAGGATGTTGACGTCGTGGTCGCCGAGTCGGGTGGTGACGGCGCCGATGACGCCGGGCTCGTCCATCATGCGGGCGCCGGTGACCTGGATGAGGGCGACGTCCTCGCGGGCGGCGACGACCTTGGGTCCGGGTTCGGTCTTCTCGGAGATCAGCGTGCCCACGGTGGCCGTGTGGGAGTTGCCGATGAGGATCTCCACCTCGAGGTTCTTAGCGGCCTCGACGGCCTTGGGGTGGATGACCTCGGCCCCGGAGGCGCCGGCCATCATGGCCTCGTCGTAGGAGAGGCGTTCGACGACGCGGGCTTCGGTGAGGTCGGGGTCGGTGGTCATGATCCCGTCGACGTCGGTCCAGATCAGGGCTCGGGTGCCCAGGATGCCGGCGAGGATGGTGGCCGTGTAGTCGGAGCCGCCGCGGCCCAGGGTGGTGATGTGACCGCGCTCGGAGCGGCCGATGAAACCGGTGACGACGGGGATGCGGCCGGCCCTGAGGTCCCTCAGTAGCTTGGAGCGGGTGCCCTCCCAGCGGATGATGTCCGCGTTGCCGGGCCGGTCGTTGGTGATGAGGCCCAGTTCCCAGGCGTCGTACGCGCGGGCGGGGATGCCCCGCTCGCGGAGGTAGGCGGCGATGAGTCGGGCGGAGGCGCGCTCTCCGAGGGAGAGGACGAGGTCTCGGAGGCGGTCCTCGGGGCGTTCCAGTTGCTCGAGGACGGGGGCGACGCCCTCGAGGATCGTGCGCATCTGTCGCAGGAACTCGCGGACCTCTTGGTGGTCTTCCTCCAGGTGCTCGGCGATGAAGCGCTCGTGCCGGTCGATGATGGGGTCGGGGTCCGCGGCGCCCCGGCAGGCGTCGTGGAGGAAGCGTTCGAGGGCGTCGGTGACCCCGGCGAGGGCGGAGACGACGAGGACGTTGCCCGAGGCGGCGGAGGCCTCGAGGGTGCGGAGTCCCTCCTCGGAGGAGACGGAGGTGCCGCCGAACTTGTGCACCTCCATCGCGGCTCCCGCCGTATCGTTATGATTTTCGTAACGATTCTGGCTGGCGCCGGGGCCGGGATTTGAACCCGGGCGGCCCATACGGGCCACGGGATCTCCAATCCCGCGCCTTGGACCGGGCTCGGCCGCCCCGGCGTCTCCGGGCCCGTCCTTTTGGAGGGGATACTAAACGATTACGGGATCGTCTGCACCCGGATCTCCCGGCCCTGGTGGAGCGCCCGCTCGAGCCGCTCGCCCACGGAGGTTTCCTTGTTCACCCGGACCTCCCCGCTCGAGCCCACGGTGGCCGTGAACACGTACTCGTCCTCCACGAACACCTTCACGGGTCGGCCCGCGAACCGCTCGCCCACGCGCAGCCGGATGTACTCACCGTCGTCCACGACCTCCATCGGGAACTCCTCGCCCGACTCGACCTCGACCACCCTTCCGTCCGCCCGCTGGGGGCCCGGGGGCTTCGGGGCCTCTCCCTCCCCCTTTCCCTCGCGCTCCTCGAGCGGCTTGACCACGATCTTGAGGCCGGTGCGCCGCTCGATCTGCTCGACGTTGCGGCCGCGCTTGCCGATGACCATGGGCACGACGTTCTCGGGCACGTAAACGGTGGCCTGGGAGCCCTTGACCTCAACCTCCACGGGGACCCGGCCGCCGACGAACCGGCGGACCTCTCGCTCGATGACCTCGGCCGCGAGGCGCTCGGAGGGGGTCTCGCGCTCCTCGGTCTCCTTGACGGGGACGACGAAGACCTCCTCGCCGTACGTGTAGATCTCGTACTCGAGCTCCCCGGTCTCGAAGTCGCGCACCTCGACGACGGGGCGCGCGAGGTCCTCCTCGGTCATGCCGGTGGGCACCTTGACGGTCATGGACACGTCGTACACCTTCTTGATCTGGCCATCCTCGATGAAGATGACCGTGTCGACGACCTGGGGGATGAGCCCGAGCTCGACGCGGCCGATGAGGCGCTGGATCGCGTCGATGGGTCGGGTCGCGTGCACGACGCCGATCATGCCCACGCCGGCGAGCCGCATGTCGGCGAAGACCTCGAAGTCCCGGGTCTTGCGCACCTCGTCGTAGATGGTGTAGTCCGGGCGGACGAGGAGGAGGATGTCGGCGGTCTTCTCCATGTCCCCCTCCAGCGGGGCGTACTGCGTGATCTCGTCGCTCACCTGTAGGTCCCTCGGGCTCTCCATGGTCTTGACGATCTTACCCTGCTCGGCGTAGAATTCGGCGAGCGCCGCGCAGAAGGTGGACTTACCCGAGCCGGGCGGGCCGGCGACCAGGATGCCCTCCGCCCGCTCCTTCAGCCGCCGCTTCAGCTTGTCCGAGAGGTCGTAGTCGTCCAGGGTGACCTTGACCACGGGCCGCACCGCGGTGATCTCCCAGCCCTCCGAAAACGGGGGCCGCGCGATGGAAACGCGGAGGTCGCGCAGCTGCACGACGGTGGCCCCGCCCCGGTCGATCTCGACGAAGCTGTCCTCGTCCGCGTGCGCCTTCTCGATGATTTCCCGGGCCCACCGCTCGAGCTCCTCCCGCGTGCACGGCTCGGGCCGCAGCTCGACGAGCTTCCAGTCGCCCGGGCGCCCCACCTTCGCCTTGGGGGGCACGTTCTCCTTGAGGTGCAGGGACATGGCGTTCTCCGGCATCATCCGCTCGATCTCGGTCTCGCCCGTCCTCGTGATCGGCTCGAAGTAGACGACCTCGATCCCCTCCGCCTTGGCCGCCTCGGCCTGCACCTTGTCGCTGGTGATCAGCGTCGCGTCGTACTCCCGCGCCACCTCGCGGATCATCGCGTCGATCTCGCCGCTCCGGGCCAGCCGGATCTCCTCGAGCCCGGGACGCTCGCCCGCGAACTCGACCTTGATGATGCCCTCCCGGGCCAGCCGCTGGAGCTCCTGGAGCTCCCGGAGGCCCGCGAACCCGGTCTCGCGCCCGCGGTTGGCCTGGTACTCCAGCTCGGCCACCACGGCCCGCGGGATCACCACGGTCTTGTCCTCCAGGTACCCCTCCTCGGCCAGCCTGGAGATCCGACCGTCCACGACGACGCTCGTGTCCGGTACCACGTGCTCAGTCTTGACCTCGATCTCCATGATGAGCACACCATCCCTTGCGCCTTTTCAACGCCCGTAGACCTTATCGGGGTCGAAGACCCGCTCCTCCACGACCGACAGGCGGCCGTCCCGGGTGACGCGCCGGTAGAAGCACGTCTTGTAGCCCCGGTGGCAGGCTCCCCCCTCCTGCTCCACCCGGTAGAGCAGGGCGTCCTCATCGCAGTCCACGCGGACCTCCCGAACTCGCTGCACGTGTCCCGAATCCTCTCCCTTTTTCCAGATTTCTCCCCGCGAGGTGCTCCAGTAGTGGGCGTACCCGGTCACCAGCGTACGGTACACGGCCTCCTCGTTCGCGAACGCGGTCATGAGCACCTTTCCGGACTCCACGTCCTGCGTGACCACCACGACCAGGGGCTCCCCGTTGATCTCGAACCGGTAGTTGAGCCGGGAGGCCAGGCGTCGCGCGGCCTCCTCGTCCAGCGGGGGCTCGAACCCGCTCATACCTCCGCCGCCCGCTCGAGCTCGTTCAGCGGGACCTCCTCCTGCTCGCCCGTCTCCAGGTTCTTCACCGAGACGTACCCTCCTTCAAGCTCCCGGTCCCCGACGATCACGGCGTAGTCGTACCCCTTCGAGTCCGCCATGGAGAGGGCCTTCCGCAGGCTCTTACCGGACACCTCCACGTCCACGATCCAACCCAGCTCCCGCAGCTCCCGGGCCACCTCCCACACCTTACCGGAGCGGGTCAGCGGGATGAGCAGGGCGCGCGTGCCCTCCAGCTCCTCCCCCGGGACCCGGTCGTAGAGTTCGAGCGCCATCAGCAGCCGGTCGAACCCGATCGCCATCCCCACGGCCGGCACGTCCGGGCCCCCCAGATCCCGAACCAGGGTGTCGTACCGGCCCCCACCGGCGCACTGGGAGCCCCCGCCCAGCTCCGGGACGTGCACCTCGAAGACCATGCCCGTGTAGTAGTCGAGGCCCCGGGCGACGGAGAAGTCCAGCTCGTGCTCGACGCCCGCCTCCTTCAGCTGGTCGGAGATCGCGAGCAGGTTCTCGAGCGCCTCCTCGGCCGGCTCGGCCCCGGCGATGGCCTCCTCCACCTCGCTCACAGACTCCGCGGTGACGATCCCCAGCACGCGCTCCGCCACGTCCTCGGGCAGGAGCTCCCGGACTCCCTCCAGCTCGCCCTTGTCCACCAGGTGCGCGACCCGGTTCTGCCGCTCCTCCCCGATCCCGTGCTCCTCCAGGAGCCCCCGGAGGATGCCGAGGTGACCGACCCGGGTCTCGAAGGCGTCGCTCGGGAGCAGGTCGTCGAAGATCCCGTGGGTGAGCTCGATCACCTCGACGTCCGCCTCGGGCTCGGAGGAGCCTAGGATCTCGACCCCCGCCTGCCAGAACTCCCGCCACCGGCCGCGCTGGGGCTGTTCGTACCGGAAGCAGTTCACGAAGTAGCACAGCTTGAGCGGGTGCGGCCGGGTCTTCAGCGAGTCGTTGTACATGCGGACCACGGGCGCCGTCATCTCGGGTCGGAGGGCCAGCCGGCGGCCCTTCTTGTCCTCGAACACGTACATCTCCTCGAGGATCTCCTCACCGGACTTCTCCTCGAAGAGCCGGGCGTGCTCGAAGGTCGGGGTGAGCACCTCCTCGTACCCGTACGAGCGGAAGCGCTCCCGCAGGAACCCCTCCAGCCACCGTCGCGCCCGCATCTCCTCGGGCTCGAAGTCCCGGGTGCCCTTAGGCCTCGCTATCCGCACGGGCCTCACCCCGTCCCGTCCGTCCTAGGAGGGCGATGAAGAACCCGCACGTGTCGTGCCGGTGCGGGAAGAGCCGGCACGCCTCCGGCATGTCGAACCCGGGGTCCCCGACGTCCACGTCGATGAGCTCGAAGTCCGGGTGACGCTCCAGGAACCGGCGCACGACCTCCTCGTCCTCCTCCGGGAACATCGAGCACGTCGAGTACACGAGCCGGCCCCCGGGCCTGACGAGCCGAGCCCCAGCCTCCAGCAGCTCCAGCTGGAAGTCGGGGAGCCTCTCGAGCTCGTCCGGGGTGATCCTCCACCGTCGCTCCGGGTTCTTCCGAATCGTCCCGTCGGCGGAGCAGGGCGGATCCACGAGGACGGCGTCGGCGAACTCCTCACCGAGCTCCTCCGGCGCCTCCCGGCCGTCCATCAGGTGCGTCTCGATGCAGTCCAGGACCCCGAGCCGGTCCGCGATCTCCACCAGCCTGTCCATGCGGGTCTCGTCGACGTCGATGGCGATGATCCGACCCTCGCAACCCATGAGCTGCGCCATGTGCGTGGTCTTCCCGCCCGGGGCCGCGCACAGGTCGACCACCACCTCCCCGGGCCTCGGGTTCAGGACGGCGGAGGCGAGCGCGGCCGCCTCGTCCTGGACGACGAACAGCCCCTCGTCCCACTCGTCCATCACCGCGATTGGGAG
>NZ_JBMXXF010000017.1:0-5783 GCF_053997775.1 Methanopyrus sp. | reverse complement strand
GAGCTGCGTGAGCTCTCGTGGAGCCGGGCGCTCGAGGAGGTGGCGGAGGCCCTCGGGTCCTACGGGCCGGAGGAGGTGTACTTCGTCACCTCGGCCAAGGCCACGAACGAGGACAACTACGTCGGGCAGAAGCTGGCCCGCGCGCTCGGGACGAACAACGTGGACCACTGCGCGCGGCTGTGACACGCCCCGACCGTGGTCGCGCTGTCCGAGGTCTTCGGGTCGGGGGCGATGACCAACTCGATCCCGGACCTCGCCGAGGCGGACTGTTACCTGGTCGCGGGCTCGAACACGGCGGAGCAGCACCCGATCGTGTACCGTAGGATCGTGGAGGGGGTCGAGGACGGCGCCGACCTGATCGTGCTGGACCCGCGGCGCACGCTGGTGGCGGAGCTGGCGGACCTGCACCTGCGGGTGCGACCGCGGTCCGACCTGGTCGTGTTCCTGTACATGGCCCGGGTGATCCTGGAGGAGGGGCTGCACGACGAGGAGTTCATCGAGGAGCGGACCACCGGGTTCGAGGCGTTCGCGGAGCACGTCCGCGGGGCGGTCTCGGAGGAGGACGTCCGGAGGATCGCCGGGGTGGACCCGGAGGACGTCCGGGAGGCGGCCGTGCGGTACGCGGAGGCGGACCGGGGCTGCATCGTCTACTGCATGGGGCTCACGCAGCACGACATCGCCTGCCGGACGCTGCGGGCCCTCTGCGCGCTCGCCCTGCTGACGGGTAACGTGGGCCGACCCGGCACCGGCGTCAACCCGCTCCGTGGGCAGAACAACGTGCAGGGCGCCTGCGACGTGGGCGCGCTGGCCACGCACTTCCCCGGGTACCGGCGGGTCGGTCCGGAGGCGGCGGAGGAGCTGGCCCGGCTCTGGGGGTTCGAGGCGCCGGAGGAGCCCGGGCTCCGGCTCCCGGAGGCGTTCGACTCGGACGAGATCGCGGCGATGTACGTCTTCGGTGAGAACCCGGCGGTCTCGGAGCCGAACTCGCGCCACGCGGTCAGAAAGCTCCGGAACCTGGAGTTCCTCGTCGTGCAGGACCTGTACCTGACGGAGACGGCGGAGCTGGCGGACCTGGTCCTGCCCGCCGCCGGCTGGGCGGAGCGCACGGGCACCTTCACGGCGACCGACCGGCGCGTCCAGCTCTCGGAGCGGATCGTGGACCCACCGGGCGAGGCCCGACCCGACTGGTGGATCCTCGAGGCGGTGGCCCGACGGCTGGGGCTCAAGGGCTTCGGCCACCGGTCCCCGCGCGAGGTCTTCGAGGAGATCCGGCGCGTCATCCCGCAGTACCGGGGGATCACGTACGACCGGCTCCGACGGCGACCGGGCGGCATCCACTGGCCGTGCCCGAGCGAGGACCACCCGGGAACGCCCATCCTGCACGCCGAGGGGTTTGCCACCGAGGACGGGCGGGCCCGGTTCCCGAGGCCCGAGGACGTGGAGTACCGGGAGCCGGAGCGAGACGTGGACGAGGAGTACCCGCTGATCCTCACGACCGGGCGCGTGTACGCGCACTACCACACGAGGACGATCACGGGGCGCTCCCGGCTCCTGAACGACGAGGTACCGGGGTCGTTCGTTGAGATCCACCCGAGGGACGCGGAGCGCTACGGGGTGAGGGACGGCGAGGAGGTGATCGTCGAGACGCCGTACGGCAGGTGGCGGTGCCGCGCGCGGGTCACCGATCGGGTGCGGGAGGGCGTGATCTTCACGCCGTTCCACTTCGGGGAGAACGCGCTGACCCCGCCGGACGTCCTCGATCCGGAGGCGGGGATCCCGGAGTACAAGCGCGTCCCCGCGCGCGTCCGCCCCGCGCCCCGGTCGACCCGGAGGGGGTAGGGGGACCGTGACCGAGGTGCGGGTCGGCGGGTGCTACCTCGCCCGGTCCACGGACGAGGGGACCGTGGAGGAGGCCGCGTGCGGCGGGGTCGTGACGGAGCTGCTGCGGTACGCGCTGCG
Source organism: Methanopyrus sp. (assembly GCF_053997775.1). NCBI lineage: Archaea > Methanobacteriati > Methanobacteriota > Methanopyri > Methanopyrales > Methanopyraceae > Methanopyrus > Methanopyrus sp. Next base: position 3,824 of record NZ_JBMXXF010000017.1, on the reverse strand, counting down.
GGAGGACCTGGCGGACGTGGCCGTCTGCGTGGAGCGAGGCGCCGACGCGCTGGACGGGCGACCCATCGTCGTAGACGACCCGTCGGAGGTACCCTCCGGCTCCTACCACTGCGCCCCCGTCCAGCTGGCCCGGCTCGTGGCCGAGCTGCACCGGGAGGACCCCACGCTCCGCGTCGCCGTCACCTGCCGTCCCTGCGACGCCCGAGCGCTGGACCGGCTGGCCGAGCGCGACCTCGTAAACCCGGACCGGGTGTACCGGATCGGCCTCAACTGCGGCGGTACCTTCGAGCCGAGGGTCGTGCTGGAGATCCTGGAGGAGCGCGGCGTGGACCCGCTGGACGTGGAGCGGGAGGAGGTGGCCAAGGGCAACCTGATCACCGAGCTTCGAGACGGCGAGGAGATCAAGGTCTCGATCGACGACCTGGAGGAGAGGGGGTCCGGGAGGCGGGAGAGCTGCCGCCGGTGCGACGAGAACATCCCGGAGCGCGCGGACCTGGCGTGCGGCAACTGGGGCGTCCCGGACGAGATGATGGGAGAGTGGACGTTCGTGGAGGTCAAGACGGAGGACGGGCGCGACCTGCTGGCCGGCGCCGTGAAGGACGGGGCGGTGGAGGTGCGGGAGGCGCCCGAGGGGTCGGTGCGGGTCCGGGAGAAGATCGACGAGATCATGCGGAAGATGGCCCGCTCCTGGCGGGAGAGGACGCTGGACGAGGATCACCTGGCGGAGGCGCTGGAGGCGCTCGACCGGTGCATCAAGTGCCGGAGCTGCCGGCAGGTGTGTCCCGTGTGCGCGTCGTGCGAGGAGGGCTGCTGGGCCTTCGCCGGCCGGGAGTCGGTGACGCCCACCCCCGTCTGGCACGCGCACGTCGCCCAGTGCGTCGCCCTGTACTGCGTCGAGTGCGGGGCCTGCGAGACCGCCTGCCCCGCCGAGATCCCCCTGACCCGGATCTACGGCGTCCTGCGCGAGCGGCTCCCCGACCTCCTAGAGCGGTTGGCGGGGCGGGCGGAGGGGTAGGCCCGCCCCTCTTTTTTCGGGCCGGGGTTGCGCGGCGCGCAAGTACCCCGTAATAAACCTTACCATGCCCCGGCTCCCGACACCGCGATTTATAAGACGAGGGAGCACGATGGGTGGCGCAGCTCACCGGAGTTGGGGGTCGCGCAAATGACGGACGGGCTCCAGCCCGTGAAGGAGGTCTCCCCGCCCACCCTGCGGATCGTGCGCGAGGGCGCGGAGACGCGGGAACTCGTCGTGAACATGAACCGGTGCGCCGCCTGCGGGCTCTGCGAGCGGGCCTGCCCCGTCGACGCGATCACCGTCGAGAAGCCCTCCACCGTCGCGCGCAAGGGCGCCGACCCCATCGACGTGGACGAGGAGACGTGCGCCCTCTGCGGCATCTGCGCCCTCGTCTGCCCGTACGACGCGATCACCCTGCTCATCGACGGCGAGCCCGCCACCGAGCACGGCCTCCCCAAGCTCCCCAAGGACGTCGCGATCGACGAGGAGCGGTGCGTGTACTGCGGGCTCTGCGCGGACACCTGCCCGCAGGACGCGATCACCGTCGAGCGCGAGGTCCCCACGCCCGGTGACCTCGTCATGGGCGAGATCGACATCGACGAGGAGAAGTGCATCTACTGCAAGGCCTGCGAGGAGGCCTGCCCCGCCGACGCGATCACCGTGAAGCGCCCCACCCCCAGCGCCGCCGACCCCGAGCCCGAGTTCACCATCGAGGTCGACGAGGACCGGTGCGTGTACTGCGGCGTGTGCATGCGCACGTGCCCCGAGGACGCGATCAAGGTCGGCTGCAAGATCTGCTACGGGACCACCCGCGGCGAGCTGCCCGAGAAGGGCGAGGTCAAGGGCGAGATCCACGTCGACAGGGCCCGCTGCGTGTACTGCTCCTGGTGCGAGCAGGTCTGCCCCGTCGACGCCATCGAGGTCACCAAGCCCTACCAGGGCCGCATCGAGATCGACGACGAGGAGTGCGTCGGCTGCGGCCTCTGCGTCGAGATCTGCCCGTGCAACGCCCTCGAGTTCGAGAAGGGCGGCACGGCCGGCAAGACGCGGATCGTCGTCAACCCGGACGCGTGCGCCTACTGCGGCGCCTGCGCCCGCGCGTGCCCGGTGGACGCGATCACCGTCGAGCGCGAGGACGTGACCGTGATGCCGGACCTACCCACCAAGGCCTGGGAGCGCGCCCTCGACCGCGTCCTGGGCCCGACGGAGAAGGAGTAACCCCTTCCCACGCCCCCCCTCGGAATCGTTACGAAACACAGAACGATTTCGGGCAAGCCCCAAACCCGACCACCCGACCCCAACCCCCGGGATGAGGACAGCGGTGGGCACGGAGCGGATGAAGAGCCCCAGCCCCATACCGACCGCTACCTCTCCCCCGGACGCACCCCGACGCGCTCCTCCACCACCCGCTCGATCAACTCCCCCCGCCTGACCCGAGAGTAAAGCCCCTGCCAGCCACCGTCCTCACCCTCCCACCACTCACCGAACCCGTCCAACCGCTCCGACAACCACGCGCAGAGACACAGCCCCAGCAGCCGCGCCGACCGCTCGTCCCACGCCCGCCGGAACCCCTCCGACAACCGCTCCGCCGCCTCCCCGAGCCCCCTCAACAGCACGTCGGCCGCGTCCTCCAACACCGCCAGCGCGACGAGCCCCCGAACCGGGTGCACGTCCAACCGCCGGTACACCTCCCTCAGCGCGGCCACCGGCCCCTCCCCGTCGACGCCCCAGCACGCCAACGTCGCCTCCGGCGAGAGCGCCGGCAGACCGTACGTACCCCGACCCTCCACCAGCTTGCGCAGCCGCTCCACGAGCGACGACTCAACCTCATCCAGCCCCAGGACCCCCCGGAGCGCCTCCCAGGGCGAGTCCACCCCCGACCTCAGCGCCGAGCGCCGGAAGACCGAAGCCACCCGCGCGACCGCCTTTCCCACCGGCCAGACCTCGTCCACCCGCCGGATCAGCGTCCTCCCCTCGGCCCTACGATCGTCCAACACATCCCGGGCCGCCCCGACCACCGCCCTGGCCCACTCCTCGTCCACGCCGAAAACCCGGGGCGACCCCTCCAACCTCAACTCCACCCGTCAGCAACCCCCCGCACGTGATCCCTCGCCTGCCACGCCAGGTACACCAACCTCGCAACGTCGCGGAACCTACCCTCGTACTCGGGCCGCCGAGAACGGCGCATACGCAGCGGGATCCCGGCGTCGGTCGCGCTCTGAATGACCGGAGCGTTCTCCACGTCCACCACGTCGACGCTCCCATGAACGTCCCGAAGCACCCGATTAAGCCGCTCCACGAGCTTCTTCCACTCACAGGTGCCCCGAGGCCACACCTTGTTCAGCACCACCACCCGAACGTCCAGACCCCCGTCGGACAGAAACCTCCGAACCTGCCTGACCGAGCGCGGATCCGTCACGGGGATAACGGTGTCGCAGGCCTGAAGCACCCTACGCAACCACTTCGCCTCGACGTTCATCGGCGGGGTGTCCACGAAGGCGATCGGGGGCCGCGCGTCCCCATCCCCCTCGCGCACCAGGTCGTGCACCCAAGCCACCAACCGCCGAATGTGCCTCCGATCGGCGACACGCTGGTAGTTCTGACGGGCCGGCACGGCCAACAACGCCGTACCCAGGCCCGGGGCCCGCTCGTCGAGCAGATCCTCGAACCCGTCGGGCTCCAGCTCGACGCGATGCACCTCGAACCCCTCCACCACCCCCACGTGCCTCAACCTGAACGGACCCTCCTCGAACAACATCTTCAGGGTGACCCCACCGGAGCGCCTGTGCCCCTGCGGGTCAAAGTCTAT
>NZ_JBMXXF010000016.1:0-4361 GCF_053997775.1 Methanopyrus sp. | reverse complement strand
CGCCCGTCCGCGACGGCGCAGACGATTGAAAGGTACGCGAGCGCGAGGGAGACGACCGTAGCCACCACCCTCGCGGCCCTTCCACCGTACCCGCGAGCGTACCACCGCAGTTACGGCCGTGAATGGGACCGCGGGGCACGTACTCTCGACCTCGTTAGCGAACATCTTGAATGCCCTCCCAGTCGCTCCGGTCACCGAAGGACCACGTCCTAATCCCCGCCACGAGGATGCGGCTCAGCACGGCAGCCCCCTACCTCTACCGATGGGACCGCCGTCGAGGCCTCGACGTCGAGGATTTTGACGGTAGTGACGGGACACGCCCAGCGAGACCGCGGCGTTCCCTAACGCGCGGTATGCGAGGAACGTCCGGCGTCCCGAGCACCCGGCCGGAACGGCCCGGACCTCGGGCGAACGTTATGGTGATCGTAACGGTCCGGGCCGCGGGACCGGGCGGCCTAGACGACCCAACCGGTGCCCGTGCCCATTGCGGGGAGTAAGATCCCCCTGACCCGAGGCTCCACCAGGGAGCCCAAGGCGAGGAGGGCGGGCCCGAGCACGCCCGGCCAGCACCGGTAGAACTCCGGCCCGAACTCATCCACGGCCCGGCACAGCGAGCGCAGGGCCGCGGCGGGGAGAGGCGGCAGCAGGGCGCCCGCGACGTTGACCGCGATCCTCAGCGCCACCCTGTCGAGACGGCGCAGCGCGCCGAGCCCGAGCTCGAGCCTGAGCTCGCGGCGGTACATCGCCTCCGCCACCCCCACCCGGCCCCGATCACGATCGTACCGACCGCGCCGGGCCAAAGGGTCGAGGGGCCCCCGAGGAGCACCCAGTTGATGAACCTCCTCATCAGCTCCTCCCCGAGCGGCTCCACGACGATCCGATCGGCGAGCTGGACGCCCGTCTGGTAGCACTCCCAGACCCCGAGGGCGCGCAGCGCGGTCTCGACGACCAGGTCGTAGAGCCACGCGTAGGGGTTGAACAAGGAGTAGTACAGCTGGAGCATGAACTGGGCGAGCTGGTAGAGGAAGCAGAGGGTCGCGCCCAGGACCAGCGCGCCGGACACGATCCCGGGCGCCAGGGCGACCCACTTCAGGGCCCCCGCCTCGGAGAGCCCGACCATCTCGGCCAGTTCCGTGGGGAGGACCTCGGAACCCTCACGACCCGCCTGAGCGCGAGTCATCTCGAAGAACGCGAGCGCCGGGACCGCCAGCGTCAAGGTCCCCAAGGAGTGAAGGAGGTACGAGGCCAGGACGGGCCACGGGTGCAGGAGGCACCGGACCGCCTCGCGTTCGCGAGCCCCGACCTCTCGAGGAGATCCCAGCCCCTGGGCCCGGGTGGAGGGATGAAGGCACTCCCACCGGAGAAACGCCCGCCCGCCGCACTCCCGCAGCAGCTCCACGAGCTCGGCCAGCCGGGAACCGCACCGACGGAGGAACCCGGGGGAAGGGTGCGCAACCTCCAGCAGGATCCTACCTCGGTGGCGTCGTAGACCACCAGCCAGAGGCCCGGCTCATCCCCGAGCCTACCGGACCTCAGCCCGGAGAGCCTGGCGAGATCCTCACGGGCGAGGTCAAGCAGCCTCCGAGCCTCCCCGGACGGCAGGGACTCGCGCCGGGTGGCGCCCGTGCGCAGGTCGCAGACGACCCGGTACGCGCCCGACCCATCCGAGCTCACCAAGTCGAAGGCGACGGTCTCCCCCCTCCACCCCCACCCGGACGAGCAGGTCCCAATCGCCCGCGAGGTCGACGACCGGGGCGAGCGTGGTCACCCGCCGGGCGAGGTCCCCCAGGGCGGGAGAGGGGAAGTACGTGACGGGCTCGTACAACCGACCCCCGCGGACGAGGAGCACGGGGAGCTCGCGACCCACACGCACGGGCTCAACGGGCACGGCGCGAAGACCGCGCGAGCGGAGCACCAGGTACACGTGCCCGGGATCGAAGGCCACCCGATGCCGAACGAGCCCGTGCGGCGTCCGGTACTCGACGAGAGCCTCCCACTGGGTGACCACCGCGCGGAACCCGCCCCCCGGAAACGGCCCGGCAAGGAGAACGAACTCGCACGCACCCGGGGCGAGCACGAACACGCGGTCAACGGGCCCACCCTGAAGCGCGTCCAGCCGCTCAACGACCCCGACCGTGGCCCCCGGAACCGCCCTACCCAGCCCCTCCCTCTCCAACTTGACGGCCCGACTCACAACGTCGGGAACGAGCACGGTGACACCGAGGCCGGAGAGACCACCGCGACCGCGACCAGCACCAGGAGCGGGAGCACGGCGCCGGCCGCGCGGCCCCTCATCCCCGGCTCCCATCACTCCGGAGACTCATAACTCCTTAAATACCGGTCGACTCCCCCGGCGCCCGGGGACCGAAGCCTCAACCCCCATGCCTGAGTTTCCACCGCTCTAGCTCCCAGAGCACGTCCCGCACCCACTCACCATCCCGAGTCTTATGCAAGAGGAGCCTTCGGAGCACCCGGTCCGCGAACCACGCCGGCCAGGGCCCCAACACGGATCGAGCGAACCCCGGCGCCCGCTCCAGCAATTTCTTGAGCCTGGTCGAGCCCGAGGGTTGAAGCTCGAACGCCAACGAGAGCACGCGGGCCACCCGCTTATGACTCACCCCACCGCCCGAGGCTTCCTCGACCAGCCTCTCCAGCGCGGCTCGAAGGTGCCGAACCGCGAGTCGGGCCAGCCGCAGCACGAACCCCTCGGACTGCTCTTCAAGCCATCGAACGAACGCCACGCTCTCATTCTCCTTGCCCAGGTAGAAGACTCGGGGTAGGTCGAACCCCTTACTCCGCACCCGCTTCAGGTAGGCCACGTAATACGGCCCGTACGTCCGCCCACCAACCCGCCGGTACGTCTCCTTCAACTCCGGCTTGACCTCGCGACGGTAGACCTCCCGGAGCACGCGCAGGACGCGGATGCGCTCGACCGGGTCCTGGGGGATGGGCACGCCCTCCCAGGTCACGACCCCGGCACCCCCAAAGGCCCACCCACACCATTGTAATCACCCGGGAGCATAAAAAGACTCCGCCCCCGACAGCACCCATGGTGGACCGGTCCCGGGCGGGCCGATCGCTCCCGAGAGCCACCCGGCGGTCCGGCACCACCTCCTTACCGATTCCGAGTTCCTCCCATTGTAATCACCCTGAAGATAAGGTCGAAAGCCCGTGCGAGCCGCCTAGCGGTTACCTACCACCAGGATCGCTCGAGGTCGGAGTCGAGCCTCCCGGTACCCCCCAAGACCGGCCCGCTCCCGGAACCAACACCGAACCATCCTATTGTAATCACCAGGGAGAGGGGTCGAGAGGGCGGCGCGGGCTCTCACCGTGCCACCTTGACCGCGCACGGGTGGGTCCGACGCCCGGTCACCCACCCCGCCCGGCACCAGCCGCGGTCCTCTCCCATTGTAATCACAGGGGAGCGACGCCCGCAGGGCGAGGACCAGGCGTCGGTACCATGAAGCCCGTGAGCCCGCTCTCGAGCCACTCCCTTGCGATTACAGTGGGAAGGGTTCCCCCAAGGGAGCGGACCGGCCTACGGCGGTCCCAGGACCACTCGCACCGGGAAACCACCGACCATGACCACCTGGATCCACGCTGATCTCCCATCCCTCCGCAGCCCCGAACGAGCGGGACCGGGGCCCTGAACACACCGACGCCCTTCGACGGCGAACGGACCGAGGTGGACGCCACGTCCCCGACCAGCCGAGCGGATCCCGCCTCCCACCGGATCCCAAGGACCACGAGCCCGTCGACGCGCCCTCACGCTCTGGAACCGGCGCCCCGGAACCGCATCACCCCGAGGCGCCCCGGCTCCCGGGTCCGATTCCGGGCCCGCGCCGCCGTCCTGCCCCCAACTCCCGGATGATTACAATAGAGAAGGGGTCATCGTGGGCCGGGGACGGGGAACCCGACGTACCGGCCAGCTCCATGCCACAGCGTCCGTCGGTGTGACGACCCGGCCCGGTGGTGTGAAGTATTACCGGCTCTCGTGGTACCTGGTAGGATTGGCGAGGGTTTTACTGAGCAGGCGTGTTGTTCCCTGTCATGGTGAACTAGCTGCACCCTTTATCATCCTGAGCGTTAACCAACTTTAGTCCATGGAAAGAATCTTACTATTTACCCAGTATGATCACCATCTGCAGCCCCTACGGGGTTATTACAAGATACCGAAAATCCTATTGCTAAATCACAATTGACTAGACCTTGCTCATACCCGGACTTGTTAAAGCGCCCTTCGACGGATCGGAAACGGATTAGTTTCCAAATCACGTACTACCAAATCACACCCTAATCCCGGGCAACCCTTAAATACCACGAGCACGCCCGAAACTTTTGGAGCGGTCGGGGTTGGTGGT